>JALZLF010000058.1 GCA_030858865.1 Actinomycetota bacterium
CACCGCGGGTCAGGCGCAACCGTGACGCCGCCCAGTCCGCCGTCGACACCGCCTTACCCCGATACGCCCTGCGGGCGTCGACCTCGCCGAGACGGCGCAGCTTCTCCGCAGCCACCATCGTCTCCAACCGGTGCAACACCGCCACCGACGCGGTCAACGCCTCGTCGTCGACCGCCCCCGACAACGGGTCGGCGCCCAACCGGCGCACCACCGCCATCAGATGCGCCAGCAGCCCAGCGTCGTCGGACCCGTCAACACACCCCGCTCCCACCGGGCGATCCTCGATCACCGTCGCACTCGAACTCATGTTCGATAACCTACCGCACCGGTGAGACAATCCCGCCGACAATGCGCCCACCTTGTGCATTGCATGCCGGGTTCAGCTGGGCGACGGTTGCGGCTCGTATCGGCACGGCCTGTGGCCAGGCGGCGGGCGCTCTCCCGCTGGATGAGGGTAGCGAGCCCGCGGCCACCGAGGCCCCCAGGCGCCGTACGAACCCTTGTGATCCTCGTCGACACCTCGCTGGATCGACCATCTGAGAGCCGGACACACGACCCTCGTCCAGCTGCTCGAGCGCGGCCTCGTCCTGGGTCACCCCTGGGTGATCGGCGAGCTCGCGCTCGGCCACCTCTCCCAGCGTCGCGAGATCATCGGACTGCTGACCAGCCTGCCGCAGGCAACGGTGGCGACGACAGACGAGGTCCTCACGCTCGTCGGGCGCCACCAGCTGTAAGGGCTTGGCATCGGCTACGTCGATGGGCAACTCCTCGCCGCGACGCGGCTGACCGCTGACGCGGCACTGTGGACCGCTGACGCGGCACTGTGGACCGCTGACAGGCGCCTTCTGGCCGCCGCCTCACGCCTCGGTTGCGCCGTGGACCCAGGAGCGCCTTCGCCCGCACGGTGAGCCTTGGGTCGTCGAGACGGCAGAAGGACCGGCGTGCCTAGTCGGTCGCCCAGGCCAGGCTGCGCTCGACGGCTTGGCGCCAACGGGCCTGGCGCGCGTCGCGCTCCACAGCCTTCATAACAGGATCGAAACGACGCTCCAGCTGCCACACGGCGGCCAGCTCGTCGGTCGACGCCCACACCCCTGCACCGAGACCGGCGAGGAAACCCGCCCCGAGGGCGGTGGTCTCGGCGACGGTGGGCCGCAGCACCGGCACCCCGAGCAGGTCCGCTTGGAACTGGCACAGCAGGTCCATCGCCGAGGCGCCGCCGTCGACACGCAGCTGCTCGAGCGCCAGCCCTGAGTCGGCGACCATCACCTCCAGAACGTCGCGGGTCTGGTAGGCCATCGCCTCGACCGCCGCTCGGGCGATGTGAGCCTTGGTCGTCCCCCGGGTCAGACCCACCAGCGCGCCGCGCGCGTACGGGTCCCAGTGTGGCGCGCCGAGACCGGTGAAGGCGGGGACGAAGAACACGTCGCCGGTGTCATCGACCTCGGCGGCCAGCTGGCCCGTCTCGGCGACCTCGCCGATGACCCCGAGGCCGTCGCGCAGCCACTCCACCGACGCGCCGGTGGCGAAGATCGAGCCCTCGAGGGCGTAGACCAGCCCGTCGCCGAGGTCCCACGCCACGGTCGTCAGCAGCCGCCGCGACGCCACCACCCGCGAACCGGTGTTGAGCAGCACGAAGCTGCCGGTGCCGTAGGTGTTCTTGGAGGTGCCGGGCGCCCAGCAGCCCTGGCCGAACAGCGCCGCTTGCTGATCGCCGGCCACGCCGCTGATGGGCACAGTGGCGCCGAAGAACACGTCGGGGTCGGTGGTTCCGAAGTCCCCGACGTTGGGGCGGACCTCCGGTAGCCCGGTGGGCGGCACGCCCAGCAGCTCGCACAGCTGCGCGCTCCACGACCCGGTGTGGATGTCGAACAGCATCGTCCGCGAAGCGTTGGCAGGATCGGTGGCGTGGACCCGCCCGCTCGTCAGCTTGGCCACCACCCAGCTGTCCACCGTGCCGAACGCAAGGTCACCGTGCTCGGCCGGCTCCCGCAGCCCGGCGGTATCCAGCAGCCACGCCAGCTTGGTGGCGGTGAAGTAGGCGTCGATGATCAGTCCCGTGCGGGAGCGGATGAGCTCGGCGTGGCCGGCCTCGCGCAGCTCGTCGCAGCGCCGGGCGGTGCGCCGGTCCTGCCACACGATGGCTCGGTGGACCGGCTGGAGCCGAGCGCGGTCCCACACCACCGCGGTCTCGCGCTGGTTGGTGATGCCCAGCGCGGCCAGGCGGCCGGCGTCGGTGCCAGAGGCGCGCAGCGCCTGGCCGCAGGCGGCGATCACCGCCGACCAGATCTCGTCGGGGTCGTGCTCGACCCAACCGGGCCGGGGGAAGTGCTGGGGGAACTCGGCGTAGCCACGCGCCAGCACCGTGGCGCGCTCGTCGATCACCAGCGCCGTCACCCCGCTGGTGCCGGCGTCCAACGCGAGCATCCTGACCACGTCCGTGCTCCCGTCGCTGCCTGCATCGGTGGCTCGCGAGTGTAGGTGGGCCAGGCGACCCGCTTAGGATGCCCCGCGTGGTGACGCGAATCGGAGTGCTCACGGGCGGCGGCGACTGTCCCGGGCTGAACGCGGTGATCCGGGCGATCGTCCGGCGTGGCGACGACGAGCACAACACCGTCGCCGTGGGCTTCCGCAACGGTTGGCAGGGCGTGCTGGAGGGCAACCCGCAGCAGCTGACGCGCGACTCGACCCGTGGGATCCTCCACCGCGGTGGCACGATCCTTGGCACCAGCCGCGTCAACCCGGTCGACAGCCCCTCCGGACCCGTCCGGATCGCCGAGACGCTTGACGTCCACGAGCTGTCGGGGCTGATCGTGATCGGCGGGGAAGGCACGCTTTCCGCGGCGCGGCGGCTGTCCGACGATCACGGCATCCCGATCGTCGGTGTGCCCAAGACCATCGACAACGACCTCGGCGGCACCCAGTTCACGATCGGTTTCTCCACCGCGCTGGACGTGGCCACGGAGGCCGTCGACCGCCTGCACTCCACCGCCGAGAGCCACAACCGGGTGATGCTGCTGGAGGTGATGGGCCGCCACGTCGGCTGGATCGCGACCTACGCCGGGATCGCCGGCGGCGCCGACGCCATCCTCATCCCCGAGCACCCGTTCAACCTCGACCGGATCTGCCGTCACCTCAAGCGCCGCCACGGGTCAGGCCGGACGTTCTCCATCGTCGTCGTCGCCGAGGGCGCCGTGCCCGCGGCTGGCACCCTCGACCTTCCCGATTACGAGCATGACGAGTTCGGGCGGCCGATCCTGGGCGGCATCGCCAACTTCCTCGGTCCCCAGATCGAGCGGCGCACCGGCTTCTCCACCCGAGTGACGATCCTGGGCCACGTGCAGCGGGGCGGCACGCCCAACGCCTTCGACCGCGTGCTCGGCTCCAGCATGGGTGTCGCGGCCGTCGACCTCGCCGCCAACGGCACGTGGGGCCGGATGGTGGCGATGCGCGGCAACGCCATCGTGCCGGTCGCGTTGGAGGAGGCGACGCGCGAGCTCAAGTGCGTGCCGGCGGGTATGTACGAGGTCGCCGAGGTCTTCTTTGGCTGAACTGCGGGCCGGCGAGGACCGCTCTGGCATACGGCTGGCGGTCGGCCACGATCTCGACCTCGACGACGTGATCGACGTCTACCGCGACTCGACGATTGGTCAGCGCCGCCCGGTCGACGATCGCGAGCGGATGGCGGCCATGCTGGCCAACGCCAACCTCGTGGTGACGGCGTGGTACGGCAACACCCTGGTGGGCATCGCCCGTTCGCTGTCGGACTTCTCCTACGCCACCTACCTGTCCGATCTCGCGGTGCGCCGTTCCTATCAGCGCCGAGGCATCGGCAGGATGCTGATCGCTCGGACGCAACACGAGGGCGGCAGCGCGCGGATCACGCTGCTGGCCGCGCCGGCGGCGGCGGACTACTACCCGCGCATCGGCATGCGCCGGCACGACTCGGCGTGGTGCCTGTCGCCCGACGAGGAGCTGACCGCCCAGTGATCGACCTGCGCAGCGACACCGTCACCAAGCCGACGCCCGAGATGCGGCGGGCGATGGCCGACGCCGAGGTCGGCGACGACGTCTACGGCGAGGACCCGACGATCCTGCGCCTGCAGGAGCGCACCGCCGAGCTGTTCGGGCGCGAGGCCGCCCTGCTGTGCCCCAGCGGGATCATGTGCAACCAGCTGTGGCTGCGGGTGCTGGCGCGGCCGGCCACCGAGGTGGTCATCGAAGCCGACGCGCACATCGTCAACTACGAGGCCGGCGCCGGAGCGCTGCTGGCCGGTGTGCAGTTCCGCACCGTCGCCTCCTCCTACGGGCTGCTGAGCGCCGGCGACGTGGCGGCGGCACTGCGAGCGGACATCTTTCCGCTGACCCCGACGTCGCTGGTGTGCGTCGAGCAGACGCACAACCGCCGCGGCGGCACGGTGTACCCGCAGGCCCAGTTGGCGGCGATCCGCGACGTCTGTGCCGACGCCGGCGTGCCGCTGTACATGGACGGCGCCAGGGTGTTCAACGCCAGCGTCGCCTCGGGCGAAAGCCTTGAGGTGTACGGCGAGATGGTGAGCGGGCTGATGTGCTGCGTGTCCAAGGCCCTGGGTGCCCCCGTCGGCTCGCTGATGGTCGGCGACGCCGACGCGATTGACGAGGCCAAGGTGTGGCGCCGGCGCTATGGCGGCGCGATGCGCCAGGCCGGAGTGATCGCCGCGGCGGGGCTGGTGGCGCTGGACCGCATCGAGCGCCTGGCCGACGACCACGCCAACGCCCGGCTCCTGGCCGAGGCCGCGGCCGAGGCGCACCCATCGGGCGTCGACCTGCAGCAGGTCCAGACCAACATCATCTACGTCGAGGACGTCGACTCGGCGCAGGTGTGCGCGCGCTTGCGCGAGCAGGGGGTGCTGGCCGGCGCGATGGACCGACGTACCGTTCGGCTCGTCACTCACCCCGACGTGACCACCGACGACTGCCGGCGTGCGGCAGGGGCGCTGCGATCGGTGCTCGCCGACGGGAAGTAAGCCGGTGCGGTCAGCCCACCAGACCGTCGAGGCGACGCGGATCACCCTCGCCCGGCGCGGCGGCCAGCGGCCCACCGCCGCGCAACTCGGCCAGGAGCATGCCGGCCAGGATGCACCCACAGCCGATCCAGCCACGCCCCGTCAGCCGCTCGCTCAGCAGCAGGAAGCCGAAGAGTCCCGCGAAGACGGGTTCCATCGTCAGGATCACCGCGGTCCGCGTTGGCGGGATGTGGCGCTGCGCGGCGGTCTGGATCAGGAAGGCCGCCGCGCTGGCCAGCAGCGACGTCACCACGACGGCCACCACGACCCCGCCGTCCCAGCGCACCGGCACACGGCCGAGCTCCAACGAGCCCGCCAGCAGGGTGTGCAGAGCTCCGGCGACCAGCAGCTGCACGGCGGTCAGCGCCACCGGGTCGTGACGCGCCGACCAGGCACCCAACCCCACGATGTGCGCGGCGAAGCTGACAGCGCACCCGAGCACCAGCACATCGCCGTAACGCGGGACGAAGCTGTCGCCGAGACTGATCAATCCCAGCCCCACGGTGGCCAGGACCACGCCGCCCAACGCCGCCGAACCCGGCGCAGAGCGCAGCAACACCGCCGACAGCAGCGGCGTGAACACCACGAACATCCCGGTGACGAACCCGGCATTGCTCGCCGTGGTGTGCTGCAAGCCGATCGTCTGCAGGGCATAGCCGCCGAACAGCGCGACACCCAGCACCGCGCCATGGCGCCACCCGTCGCCGCCGATGCGCCGCACCGACGGCAGCGCCACGGCGCTCAGGGCGACGCCGGCGAGCAGGAACCGGACGCTGTTGAAGCTGTACGGCGGCACGCGCTCGACCGCGGCCTTGACCACCGGGAAGGTGACGCCCCACACCGCCGTCACCGCCACGAGCGCCAGCTCGTAGGTCCAGCGGCCGGACCTCAGCCTTCGGCCTCTTCGGCGGTCTGCGAGAAGGTGTACAGGTCGACGCGGTCGTCTCGCCGCACCGTGGCCCCGGCCTCGGGAACCTGCGCCTCGACGAGGCCGAAGTCGCCGCGGCGGAACGGCCCGATCTGCGGGCGCGGCTGCTCGGTGACGGTGACCCGCAACGTCAGTGCCCCAAGCTCGGACTGCGCTTGCTCGATCGGATGGCCGTTGACGTTGGGCATCGGGAACCGCAGCGGACCCAACGACACGATGATCGCGACACGCGTGTCCTTGTCGACGGTCCGTCCCGCCCGAACGTCCTGGCTGACCACCGTGCCGACTTGCGGGAACCGGTCGCTGTAGGCCTCGGTCACCGCTGCCCGCAGCTTCGCCTTCCGCAGCGCGGTGACCGCCGCGTCGCGCGGCAAGCCGCGGACTCTCGGCACGTCGACCTGCTGGATGCCCTTGGAGACGGTCAGGAGAAGGCGGCGCCCCGCGTCGACCGTGGTGCCCGCGCCGGGCGACGCGGCGATGACCCGGCGCGCGTCGACCGTGTCGGAGAACCGTTCGCGGACCACCACCTCGAAGGCGTAGGGAGCCGCCGACAGCACCTCGACCGCCTGCTGGCGAAAGCCCCCCGCGACGTCGGGGACGCTGACCTGGGCCGGGCCCCGCGACAGCACCACCGCCACCACACCGCCGCGACGCAACGGTGCGCCCGGGGCGGGATCCTGGTCGAGCACCGTGCCCGCCGGCGCCGACAGGTCGAAGCGGCGCGCCTCCGGCTCGGCGGACAAGCCGTGGTCGGCCAGCGTGTCGCCGACCGCGGTCATGGTGGCGCCGCCCAGGTCAGGGACGCGCTGCACGGGCGCCAGCACCCAATTCCACACGCCCGCCGCGGCCGCGGCAGCGACCAGCACGACGGCCACGAGCAGCAGGAGGGTACGGCGCGGTCGCCGCCGTCGCCGGGCGGGGATCGGGACCACTTCTGTCGTGCCGCCCGCTGTTGTCTGGGTGGCCGTCGTCGCTGCGGTAACCGGCGGTGTCGCCGGGATCACGATGGTGGCGTCGGCATCTGCGGCCGGCACCACCACCGGTTGGGGCCCGTCCGGTACGGCCTCGCGCAGCGCCATCCCCAGCGCCACCATGTCGGGATAGCGTTTCGCCGGCTGCACGGCCGTCGCCTTGGCCACAACCCGGTCGACCGCGCGATCGACGTCGCTGACATAGCGACTGGGCGGCGGCACCGGCTCGCGGGCGTGGCGTACGGCCACCGCCATGGGGCTGTCCGCCGGCAGGGACTTGCGGCCTGTGAGCAGCTCGAAGATCAGCACGCCGACCGCGTACTGGTCGCTGCGCTCGGTCGCCGCGTGGCCGTCGACGATCTCGGGTGCCATGTAGTGCACGCTGCCGATCAGCGTGCCGACCGTGGTGTGGCTGGTGGCCGCCGCGGCCCGAGCGATCCCGAAGTCGGCGACCTTGGGCGTGCCACCGGCGGCGATGAGGATGTTCTCGGGCTTGATGTCGCGATGGACGACGCCGCTGGCGTGCGCGCGGGCCAGGGCGTCGCACACCGGCCCGACGACGGCGAGCATCTCGGCGGGGGGCAGCCGCCCGCGACGGTCGAGCAGCTCGCGCACGGACGGCCCGTCCACGAACTCCATCACGATGTAGGGCAGGTCGGCTCCCTGAGAAGCATCGCCATCGGGGACAACACGGCGTACACCTTGGTCGAAGACGTTGACGATGCAGGGATGCAGCAGCGCCGCCGCGTTGCGGGCCTCGGTGCGGAACCGGGAGAGAAACGACGCGTCGTCGGCCAAGTGAGGATGCAGGACCTTCACCGCGACGTCGCGGCCCAGTGACTCGTCGTGAGCGCGGTAGATGGTGGCCATCCCGCCGGCGCCGATGCGCGTGGTCATGCGGTAGCGGCCGCCGAGCAGCGCACCCACCGCGATGGGCCCGGCAGCGGCGGCGAACTCCGTATCGGGCGCTGGGTTCATGCCGCGGCGAGTCTACGGTCGTCGCGGCGCCGGATTCCGCAGGCGGCGCCATCGGCCGTCCCGCGCCTATGCTTCCCGGCCATGGCCGACGCCTTCGACGAACAGCTGGTCTCACTGGGCTTCGCGGCGGTGCAGAAGGACCGGCGGGGGGTGCGGCAGTTCGCCCGCCGCCCCAACCGCTACCTGACGGAGTGGGTGCACGACGACGGCCGGGAGCTGCTGTTCACCTGGGAGTTCGACCTCGGCGAGTTCTGCTCGGCGGTCGGCTGGCAGATCGGGGCCGCCGAGCACAGCTTTCAGATCCTGTACCCGCAGTTCGACGTCCGCATCGGCCGCGACGTCGACGCGGTCGCCCTCGAGCTGCAGCGCCTCGAGCAACGCCTCAACGGTCTCGATTTGGCAGATCCGGCCCTCTAGAGCCCCTCTAGAGGGAGTGGCCTTGGAGCGCATCCGGCCCACGACGGGATAATCGGGCTCTTCGAACCGGCCGATCCGCACGGCGTCGTGGAACTGCGCCGCCGTGATCACGTCAGTCGCGTTCGTCAACGTACGTTGCCCCCTTGTTCGAAGTCGATCCGCATGACCACCCGCC
Organism: Actinomycetota bacterium; assembly: GCA_030858865.1. Lineage (GTDB taxonomy): Bacteria > Actinomycetota > Nitriliruptoria > Euzebyales > Egibacteraceae > JACCTL01. Next base: position 8,512 of record JALZLF010000058.1, read on the forward strand.
GGACGGCGGGGCGGCTGACCTCCTCGAACCCGGCGTCCTCCAAGACCTGACGGGCACCCACGTGCACCTCGCCCCAGGTGATCTCCTTGCCCAGCTGGGTGATCATCGGGTAGGCCTCGAGCGCCCGGGCGCCGCGCTCGCGGGCGAAGTCGATCGTGGCCTGGGCGAGGGGATAGGTGCGGCCGCGGCCCCGGTAACCCTTCCGGACCACGAAGCAGGTCAGCGCAGGCGGTCTGCGCCCGGAGCATCGCGGTCCGCTCCTCCTGCGTGGAGCCGCGCCAGAAGCAGCCGACGATCTTCGACCGCTGGCACTGGCACCGGCCCGGATCGGTGGTGCCGAAGATCGCGGCGAGGTCGTCCACGACGCCTCGTTGGAAGGGACGATGATCAGCTGCCCAACGGGGATCGGCGCCTCCACAGCCGTCATCATGGCTGCGGTGGGTCCTCTCCCACCAGACCATCGACCACCTCGCGCAGGAGGTCGGCATGACCGGTATGGCGGATGTACTCCTCGATCAGGTCGACCAGGATGCGCCGGAGGTTCCGTGACTCGCCGGACTAGGTGGTGAACTTCGACGGCTGGGCGCTGTAGCGATGGTGGGCGTTGTGGAACGCCGCAGGGCGTCCTGCCGGGCGGTCAACTTGCGCACCCACCGTGTCGACCGTCCCAACGCTTCAGCGACCTCGCTGGTCGTCTCACCCGCCAGTCGACGACCAACTGCCTCCCGACGCCGGTCAACCTCATCCATGCTCCGCTCCTCACGTCCTGGCGCCCCCGACGGGGACGGTCAGACACGACAGAAGCGGACCGACGTCCCGCTACCCCGCAACCTCAGCAGGCGGAACGATGTCTTGCTATGCAAAGGGCGGAACGATGTCCTGCTATCCCTCAGCTAGGCTCCATCCCGGACGTTGTGCTTCCGGATCGGGCCGTTTTGTGAAACCCGACGCGAGCCCCACGGCACGGGCGCTGCTGGCGCTCGAGCTGGTCCAGGACAGCCCTGGAGATCCCGGCGTCGTACCGGATCGTGAGGTGGCCTGAGCTCCAGGACACCGCGCGCATCCTCGGGCAGCGACTGCTGGCGGCGGCTGAGAGTCCGCCCAGATGAGAGCGGGAAAAGTGCGGTCTGACCTGCGGAAACGTCCTGTGGGCGGACGCGGCTCGAACCCGCGACCGAGGGATTATGAGAACCGGGGAGCCTGAGAGGAGCGGCGCATGGCAGGGCAGGTGGTGACCTCGGGTGCCGTGCGCATCGGCGACCCCGTCGAGGTCACCGACGAGTCGAGTGCCGGCGGCATGTTCACCCGCCTGCGATCCCGGCGGACGCCTTCCGGCTGAGGCGCGCCTGATGCCCGAGCGCTGGTCTGGTGCGCTGCCGCCCTCCGGCCACTTGAGCGCTAGGGTTGCCTCACCACGGGAGTCCGGATCCGTCCGGGCTGAGAGGGCAACAGCCGACCGTCAGACCTGATCCGGTTCATGCCGGCGAAGGGAGTGCAGTGGACACGATCATCGTCGGCGGCGGCGCCATCGGGCTGGCCGTCGCCTGGCGAGCAGCGCAGGCCGGGCTCGCCGTGACCGTGGTCGACCCGAACCCGGGCAGGGGAGCGACCTGGGCCGCCGCCGGCATGCTCGCCCCCGTCACCGAGGCGCACTACGGCGAGGACGCGCTGCTGGAGCTGTCCCTGGAGTCGGGGCGCCGCTGGCCACCGTTCGCCGCCGAGCTGACCGAGGTGACGGGCCGCGACCTGGGCTACCGCGAGTGCGGCACGGTGTCGGTCGCCCGCAACCCCGATGACAACGCCGCGCTGGACGAGCTGTTCGCCTTCCAGCAGCGCCTCGGCCTGGCTGTCCAGCGGCTGTCCGCGCGTGAGGCGCGAACACTGGAGCCCGCCCTGTCACCCCGCGTGCGCGGAGGCATCTTCGTGGCCGGTGACCATCAGGTCGACAACCGTGCCTTCGTCGACGCGCTGCGCGTCGCGGCCGAGGCTGCCGGGGTGACGCTGCTGCGCGCCGCGGTCACGGCGCTTCGCACGCGCGGCGACCTGGTCGAGGGCGTCGAGCTTGACACCGGCGACGTGCTGCCCGCGCCATCGGTCGTGCTGGCCGCCGGCGCCCACAGCGGCCAGATCGGCGGTGTCCCGCCTGCGGCGCTCCCCGCGATACGCCCCGTCAAAGGTCAGCTGCTGCACCTGCGGGGACCGTCGCCGCTGACCACACGCACCATCCGCGGCCTGGACGTCTACATCGTCCCGCGCACCGACGGGCGGGTCGTGGTCGGCGCGACCGTCGAGGAGCTGGGCTTCGACACCCGCGTGACAGCGGGAGCGGTCCACGAGCTGCTGCGCGAGGCGTGGACCCTGCTGCCCGGCGTGGCCGAGCTGGAGCTGGTCGAGGCCATCGCCGGGCTGCGACCCGGCTCCGTCGACAACGCACCGCTGCTCGGCCGGACAGCGCTGGATGGGCTGCTGCTGGCCACCGGCCACTACCGCCACGGCGTCCTGCTGACCCCGGTGACCGCCGACGGGCTCGCCGAGACGCTGACGGGCGGAGACGCCGACGCCATCGCCGCCTTCAGCCCTCGGCGGTTCGCGACAACCGGAGCGCCCGCGTGAGCGAAGGTGTGACGGTCGTGGTCAACGGTTCCTCACGCACCGTCGAGGAAGCGCTGGATCTGGCCGCTCTGGTGCGACGCCTCGGCCGCGACCCCGACCGGCCCGGAACCGCGGTGGCGCGCAACGGCGAGGTCGTCCCGCGGCGGCAGTGGGCCGTTACGCGGTTGGCCGAAGGCGACTCGGTCGAGGTGCTGAACGCGGTGGGTGGGGGATGAGCGTTCGCGACCAGGTGAACCAGGCGCACGACCTCGTCGACGAGGACGGGTTCCTGCTCGGCGGTCAGACCTTCAGCTCACGGCTGGTCATGGGGACCGGCGGCGCCGCCAGCCTCGACGCGCTGGAAGCCGCGCTGCGAGCCTCGGGCGCCCAGCTGGCCACCGTCGCCCTGCGGCGGGTCGACCCGTCCTCGCGCGGATCCGTTCTGGACGTGCTGGACCGCTGCGGCGTGCGGCTGCTGCCCAACACCGCCGGGTGCTTCACCGCCCACGACGCGGTGATGACGGCCAAGATGGCCCGCGAGGCCTTCGACACGGACTGGATCAAGCTGGAGGTCATCGGCGACGACCGCACCCTGCTGCCTGACGGCACCGAGCTGCTCGACGCCGCCGAACGGCTGGTCGACGACGGCTTCGTGGTCCTGCCTTACACCAACGACGACCCGATCCTGTCGGCGCGCCTTGAGGACGTCGGCTGCGCGGCGGTCATGCCGCTGGGTTCGCCCATCGGCAGCGGCGCTGGCATCCGCAACCCGTACAACCTGCGGATCATCGTCGAGCGCGCGCAGGTGCCTGTCATCCTCGATGCCGGCATCGGCACGGCCAGTGACGCCTGCATGGCCATGGAGCTGGGCTGTGACGCGGTGCTGCTGGCCAGCGCGGTGACGCGTGCCCAGGAGCCGGCGGTGATGGCCACCGCCATGCGCCAGGCGGTGACAGCCGGCCGTCTCGCCGCCCGCGCGGGGCGCATCCCACGCCGCCTGCACGCCGAGGCCTCCACGCCCTTCGTCGGTCTTGCGGATCTGACTTGAGGACGTAGTCTGCGACCAGAGCGACGGCGCTCCGCCACCACGGCGGGCGCCGTCTTTTGTTTCCCCCCGCAGATCCAAGGCAGGCGCATGGACGGGCTTTACGACCCTCGATTCGATCGCGACGCGTGCGGCATCGGCTTCGTCGCCGACCTGGCCGGCAGGCCGTCGCGAAGGATCGTCGAGGCGGCGCTGGAGGGACTGCGGGGCGTCAAGCACCGTGGCGCGGTCGCCGCCGACGAGCGCTCGGGCGATGGGGCTGGGCTGCTCCTGCCGCTGCCACGCGCGGTCCTCGCCGCTGACGCCGACCGGCCGGTCGACCCGGGACTGCTCGGCGCGGCCATGTGCTTCTTGAACGAAGCGGACGACGCCGACGGCGACCGGAACCGCGCCGACGCGCGGACCGCGGTGGAGGAGGCGCTGGTGGTCTCCGGCTTGGACCCGGCCGGGTGGCGGTCGGTGCCCGTCGACCCCGCCGAGCTCGGGGAGGTGGCGCGCGGCTGCATGCCGGTCGTCGAGCAGGCGTTGTTCACCCGCTCCGCCGACGTCGGGTCCTCGGCGGGGGAGAGGCGGGCCTATCTCGCCAGACGCCGGGCTGAGCGGACCTGCCGCATCGCGGGGACGCAGCTGTACGTCGCCTCGTGCGGCTTTCGGACCGTCGTGTACAAGGCGCTCGTCGCCGCCGAGGCGCTCGCCGACTTCTACCCCGACCTGGCCCGCCGCGACGTCGGCGGCTGGTTCGCGGTGTTCCACCAGCGTTACTCGACGAACACGATGCCGGCCTGGGAGCGCGCTCAGCCGTTCCGGTTGCTGTGCCACAACGGCGAGATCAACACCATCGCCGGCAACGCCAACCTCATGCGCGCCCGGGAGGGGCGATTCGGCGCCGACTGGCCGGAGCTCGGCGCCGACGGCGAGGCGCTGCTGTCGCCGCTGCTGGACGAGACGACGTCGGACTCGGGGATGCTCGACGCGGCCCTGGAGCTGCTCGTGGCCGGGGGTCGCGACCTGCCGCATGCGCTGGCCATGCTGACCCCGCAGGTGTGGGAGGGCCGCCGCGACCTGCCGCCCTCGGTGGTGGACTTCTTCCGCTACCACTCGGCGTTGGTCGAGCCGTGGGATGGTCCCGCGGCGCTCGTCCTCGCCGACGGCGAGCGCGTCGTCGCGGGACTGGACCGCAACGGCCTGCGCCCGCTGCGCTACGTCGTGTACGACGACGCGACGGTCGTCTGCGCGTCGGAGGTTGGCGCGGTACGCATCGCCGGCGCCGGCACCGTCCGGCGGGAGCGACTGGGACCCGGCCAGATGCTGCTCCTCGACAGCGGAGCCGACCCGGGCGCCAACCTCGTCGAGGACGAAGAGCTCAAGCGGCGCCTGGCCGACCGCCGGCCGTACGGCGACTGGCTGCGGGCATCGCAGCGTCGGGTCGTCCCCGGCGCGCCAGTCACCGCCGTCGAGACCGATCTGCTGGCCCGCCAGGTCGCGGCCGGCTACACCAAGGAGGAGGAGACCGCCGTCGTGCGGCCGATGGCCAATGACGGTAAGGAGCCGATCTCCTCGATGGGCGACGACACCGCCCTCGCCGTCCTCGCCTTCCGTCCGCGCACCGTCGAGCACTACCTCAAGCAGCGCTTCGCGCAGTGACGAACCCGCCGATCGACCACCTGCGCGAGTTCTCGGTCATGAGCCTGCGCACTCAGCTCGGCCCGCGCGCGTCCCTGCTCGGCGAGGACCCACAGGCCGGTCGGCTGCTGGTACTCGACGGGTTCGTGATGACACCGGCCGGGCTGCAGGAGCTCGTGCTGTCGCCGCCGATCCCGGTCGCCGTGGCGGGACTCGACGCCACGTTCGCGGTCGCCGACGGGCGCGACGCGCTCGCCGAACGGTTGCGGGTCCTCGGCGAGGAGGCCGTTCGGGCGGCAGGCGACGGCGCCGGGATCCTGGTGTGCTCCGACCGTGGCGTCGATGCCGAGCGCGCGTCCATCCCGGCGGTGCTCGCGGTGGGTGCCGTGCATCACCGCCTTGTGGCCGCCGGCCTGCGGACCAGCACCAGCCTGGTGTGCGAGACCGACGACGCGCGCGAGACCCACACCTACGCCTGCCTGCTCGGCTACGGCGCCGACGTCGTGTGCCCCCGCTTGGCCTTGGAGTCGATCGCCCAGCTCGCCGACAACGGCCGGCTCGGCCGGGACGGCGCCTCCGCCGGGCAGGCTCAGGAGACCTACCGGCACGCCGTCGCCGACGGGGTCCTCAAGATCCTGTCCAAGGCCGGCATCTCCACGCTGGACTCCTACCGCGGCGCGCAGGTGTTCGAGGCCGTCGGCCTTGGCGCCGAAGTCGTGGACACCGCGCTGCGGAGCACCCCGTCGCGGCTCGGGGGAATCGGACTGGCGGATCTCGCCGACGACGTCCTTGGCCGCCACGCCGCCGCCTTCGGCGCGAAGCCCAAGCTCGCCAGCCCCGGGTTCTACAAGCACCGGCCCGCCGGCGACTACCACGCGACCAACCCCGTCGTCGTCGCCGCCCTCCACCGCGCCGTCGGCCTCGAGGGGAAGCTCGCGCCGCTGGCGACGACGCCCGGGATGCGGGCCGCCCACCTGTTGTCCGCCGCCGTCCGCGACGGCCGCCGCGACCACTACGACCGCTTCGCCGAGCTCGTCGAAAGCCGACCGCCCTGCGAGCCGCGCGACCTGCTGGAGACGGTGCCCGCGACCGACCGCGGCGGCGCTCCCGTCGACGAGGCCGAGGTCGAGCCGGCAACCTCGATCGTCCAGCGCTTCTTCACCGGCGCGATGTCGCTGGGGGCGCTGTCACCCGAGGCGCACGAGACGATCGCCGAAGCCATGAACCTGCTGGGCGGCGCCTCCAACTGCGGAGAGGGCGGCGAGGATCCCAGCCGCTTCCGTACCCGCGGCACCGCTCGGGACGTCAACTCCAAGGTGAAGCAGGTCGCCTCCGGACGGTTCGGGGTGACGCCGTCGTATCTCGCCTACGCCGACGAGATCCAGATCAAGATGGCCCAGGGCTCAAAGCCAGGAGAGGGTGGCCAGCTGCCCGGCCACAAGGTCTCCGACCTCATCGCGCGCCTGCGCCACACCCAGCCCGGCGTGGCGCTGATCAGCCCGCCGCCGCACCACGACATCTACTCCATCGAGGACCTCGCCCAGCTCATCTACGACCTCAAGCAGGTCAACCCGTTCGCGGCGGTCGGGGTGAAGCTCGTGTCCTGCGCGGGCGTTGGCACCGTGGCGGCGGGGGTGGTCAAGGGTCTCGCCGACGCGGTACAGATCGCGGGCGCCGACGGCGGCACCGGGGCATCGCCGCTGTCGAGCGTGAAGCACGCGGGGTTGCCGTGGGAGCTCGGGCTCGCCGAGACGCAGCAGACGCTCGTCGCCAACGGTCTGCGCGGGCGTGTCCGGCTCCAGGTCGACGGTGGCTTCAAGACCGGCCGTGACGTCCTCGTCGCGGCGCTGCTCGGGGCCGACGAGTACGGCTTCGGCACGGCCGCCCTGCTCGCCGAGGGCTGCATCCTCGTGCGCGCCTGCCACCGCGACACCTGTCCCGTGGGTGTCGCGACGCAGCGGCCCGAGCTGCGCGAGCGCTACCGCGGCACCGCCGCGATGGTCGCCGCCTACCTGCTGTTCGTCGCCGACGACGTGCGCCGGCGGCTGGCGGCGCTGGGACTGCGCTCGCTCGACGAAGCGGTGGGGCGCGTGGAGCTGCTGCGCCGGCGCGGCGATCTCGGCTTCGGCGGATCCGGCCCCGACGGCGCGGGGGGAGCCGAACGCGCGAGCACCCTCGACGTCACCGCCCTGCTCGCGGCCCCGGTCGCGGACGGGCCGCGCGCCTACTCCGGCAGCCTCGCCATCCAGGCGCCACGCGACGCCCTCGGCGACCGGGTCTGCGACGACGCCTTCGAGGCGCTGTACGGCGGAACCGTGCAGCACCTCAAGTACGACATCCGCAACACCGATCGCGCGGTCGGCGCGCGACTCGGGGGAGCGGTCGGGCTGGAGTTCGGCGACACCGACAGCGATGACCGAGGGCGGGTGTCGGCGCGCTTCACCGGCGAGGCCGGGCAGAGCTTCGGCGCATTCCTGTCGGGTGGCGTCGAGTTCGTGCTGACCGGAGAGGCGAACGACTACGTTGGCAAAGGCATGGCCGGCGGTCGGATCGTCGTGCGGCCGCCCGCCGAGGGTCGAGCGCGCCAGGATGCGTCACCCGTGCTGGTCGGCAACGCCGTGCTGTACGGAGCCACCGGAGGCGAGCTGTTCGTCGCCGGCCGCGCCGGCGAGCGCTTCGCCGTACGCAACTCCGGCGCGACCGCGGTCATCGAGGGCGTCGGCGACCACGCCTGTGAGTACATGACCGGTGGCACCGTCGTCGTCCTCGGCGCCACGGGCGCGAACCTCGGCGCGGGGATGACCGGTGGCGAGTGCTACGTCTGCGACGACCACGCGGAGGTCCTGGCCCGCATCAACGTCGGGCTCGTCGAGGCCCGCCGCCCCGACGGCGCGCAGCTGCGGCGGCTGCGCGACCTGCTCGAGCACCACGTGCAGGTCACCCGCTCGCAGCGGGCCACCGTGCTGCTCACCGACTGGGACGCGGCCGGCGCTGCGTTCTGGCGGATCGCCCCACGAGGTGAGCTGTCGCGGATGGAGGTCGTCGGCGAGGGAAGCGTCAGCGCCGCGGTCTAGTCGCAAGGGCTAGCGTTGGCCCTCGATGGCAGTCTCCTGGCGACAAGAGCGGCTCGCGGATGCGTGGCTGTACCTGTGCATGGACCGGCGTGCGGATCGTGAGGACCTCGACGGCTTCCTCGACACCGTGCTGGGCGCGGGTGTGGACCTGCTGCAGCTGCGCGACAAGACCGCGACCCGCGACCAGCTGGCCGCCGCCTCGGCGGTGTTCCGGGCCGCCGCGGACCGCCACGGCGCGCTGTTCATCCTCAACGACGACGCCAGGCTGGCCGCCGAGGTTGGCGCCGACGGCGTGCACGTCGGCCAGGACGACCTGCATCCTTCCGACGCCCGCGTCCTGGTGGGACCCGACGCGATCGTGGGCCGGTCGACCCACTCGACGCAGGAGGTCGACCGTGCGCTGGACGAGGACTGCGACTACTTCGCCGTCGGTCCCGTGCACGCCACCCCCACCAAGCAGGGACGGCCGGCGATCGGGCTGGAGCCGCTGCGCCACGCCGCGGCCCTGGCTCAGCAGCGGCCGTGGTTCGTCACCGGTGACATGAGCCTGCGGACCGCGCCCGAGGTGCTGGCCACCGGTGCCCGTCGCCTCGTCGTCGTGCGAGCCGTCACCGAGGCGCCCGACCCCGCGCGCGCCGTCACACAGCTCGCGCGTCTGCTACGCGGCTAAGCCGCCGAGATTTCCGAAGCCATGGCCTCGACCCTCGACGGGAGCATCGGACCGTCCAGCCGCCCGGCGATCATCCCGTCGGCGTCGACCGAGAACAGCCACGGCTCGGTCGGCAGCTTCCAGCGCGACACCGGCCGCGAAACGGTCTGGCCCTGGTCGGAGTAGATCTCGCAATGGATGAACGCGGTCTCGCCCCAGTCGCCGCCGGTGCGAATCTCGTCGACGGTCCCCGTGGCAGGCCCGCAGACGGCCGTTTGGCAGTAGGCAGGGGTCGCGAACAGCAACATCACGGGCCTGCCGGCCTCGAGCGCGACGTCGAGGCTGACCTCGTGCATCCCGCAGGGCGGGTCCTGCGTGCAGACCTTGGCGAAGCCGAGCTCATTGCCGACGGTCGGGGTCTTGACCGACACCGCCTCGTCGCCGGCGACCTGAACCTGTGAGTCCCGCGGCGCCACCACGTTGATCGCCTGGGTGCCGTAGCGGTCGCCCTCCACGGCGACGAGCTCCACGCGGCCGGCCTCGGTCAGGTCCAACCTGGCGATGTACAGGCCGAGCGCACGATCGATCTCCTCGGTGTACTCGGTCGGAAAGGGCCCGCCGATCTCGTTGCCGTTGAGGTTCCGCAGGAACACCGAGACGTCGGCGTCGGCCACCTCGGTGTTCTGCAGGGTCCGCAGGCCGAAGGGCAGGATCTGCTCGCGGCCGGTGAGGACCTCGAACGAGGCCACCTGCGGCACCAGGGTCGCCTCGCCCTCGGGGATCCCGCCTGCGGATCGCGAGCAGGCAGCCAGCATCCCCGCAGTTCCCAGGGTGCCGGCGAGCAGGGCGGACGATCGCAAGAAGTCTCGTCGACGCATGCACGCCAGACTAGCCCCGCTGCTTGGGCATAGCGGTGGCGCCGCGCCGCCGTCGGCAGGCAGATGGCACACTCGCGGCCATGCGGCGGCTCGTGGCGGCACTGCTCGGCATCGTGCTGCTGACGTCGTGCTCGGCGGGCAACGACAGCGACGACCCCCCGGTCGTGGTTGGTGCCGGATCGACGACCGAGCAACGGATCCTGGCGGCGCTGACCGTGCTCACACTGGCCCGCGCTGGGCTTCGCACCGAGGTTCGCGACGACCTGGGCGGCACGGTCGGACTGCGGCGGGAGGCGCTGGCGGGTGGGGTGGACGTGTTCTGGGACTACACCGGCGCGGCGTGGGCGCTGGGCATGGGCCGGCAGGCGCCGCCCTCCGATCCGCGGGAATCCTTCGACCGGGTGCGGACCGCCGACGAGGATCGCGGGCTGACGTGGCTGCAACCCAGCACCGCCAACGCCACCCTGGCACTGTTCGTGCGGACCGACGACCTGCCAGCAGCCGAGCGGCCCAACGGGCTTGGGTGGCTGGGACGCCAGCTGGGGCGCGGCGGCCGGCGGCTGTGCGCCGACCCCGACTTCATCCGCCGCCCGGGGGGCCTGGAGTCCCTGGCCGCCGGCTACGACATGCAGCTGCGGCAGGTGAACCAGACGGCGGTCCCGGCGCGTGAGGACGAGGCGATCGCCGAGGTGGCACAGGGCCGCTGCTTCGCGGCGCTGGCGACGGCGACGTCGGGACGCGCCCGCCGGGCGGGTCTGGTGCTCGTGGCCGACCACCGGGCGGTCTTCCCGGCCTTCATCGTCTCCCCGGTGGCGCGGACCGACCGGGTGGAACAGGACGCCGAGCTCGCCGCCGCCTTGGACCCGCTGGCGAAGGTGCTGGACACCGAGCGACTGGCCGCGCTCAACGCCCGCGCCGAGACCGGCGAGGATCCGAGGGACATTGCCCGCGACTTCTTGGACGACGTGCTGCCCCGCTCGCGCCAGTAGGGTGCCGCTGCCGAGGGTCGTGGCGGCTACCCGACCCTGCCCTCTCGGTTCTGCTTGACGTCGGACGCCGGGCGTCGTACCGTGCCCGCACCGGATCGAACACATGTTCGACCGTCCGGCCGGCGGTCGGGACGCGTGGGGAAGGCGCGTCCCGGCCACCGCCGCCTTCCCGCCCCCCACACGCGCCTGCCGGCTGGCACGGTACCGCTCGGCGCGGAGGCAGGAGACGATGACCAAGCGCTACCGCGAGCAGGTGGAGGTGACCGCCACAGCGGCCGGCGCAGACCCGCACACCCCGGTGGGTTTCACCTGGCGAGGATCGACTTACCGGGTCCTTACGGTGCTCGGCCACTGGCGCGAGGACGCGGCCTACTGGTCCGGCGGCGGCGTGGAGGTCCCGCAACGCGACCTGTGGCGGGTGGAGGCGCGCAACACCACCCCGGCCAGCGGCGTCTACGAGCTGGTGCGGGAAGCCGGGACCTGGCGCCTTGATCGAGTCTGGGACTGACGCTGCGGGACTTGGCGCGGGCGGTGGGCGGGCGGGCGGGCGGGACTGACGACCACGCATCAGGGGTAGCCCGGCACCATGGACGAGCCTTCGCTGTTCAACGAGCAGGGCGAGCCGGCCGCTCCCACGTCGCTGGCCCAGCTGCGCGACGCCGCGGCGGGCTGCACCGACTGCGACCTGTACCGCCACGCCACTCAGACCGTCTTCGGAGCGGGACCCAAAGACGCCCGGCTGATGCTGGTCGGCGAGCAGCCCGGCGACCGTGAGGACACCGAGGGCGAGCCCTTCGTCGGCCCCGCCGGTCAGTTGCTGGACCGGGCACTCGAGGAGTCGGGCATCGACCGTAGCGAGGTGTACGTCACCAACGCCGTGAAGCACTTCAAGTTCACGCCTCGTGGCAAGCGACGCATCCACGCCACCCCCAAGGCGCTGCTCGGCCCGTCGTTCCGCGTGTCCAAGCAGCGCGGGGAGGTGGCGGAGCGCGACGGGCTGCGCCTGACCGCCACTATCCATCCGTCGGCGATCCTGCGAGGGCCAGATGAGCAGCGCGAGGCCGCCTTCGCCGACCTCGTCGACGACCTGCGCGGCATCGCCACTCTGCTCGACCAGCACTGACCGCACCCAGGCAGCGGGAACCGAGACCAGCGGTATCGTCGCGGCCATGACCGAGCGCTACGCGACCTTCGCCAGCCTGCGGTTCTCCCGCCCCGCCGACGGCGTGCTGGACATCGTGATGTCCACACCGGGCAAGCTCAACGCAGCGGGCCACGAGATGCACCGTGACCTGGCCGAGGTCTGGCGTGAGATCGACCGGGACCCCGAAACCCGCGTGGCGGTCATCCGTGGCGAGGGCAAAGCCTTCTCGTCGGGGGGCGACCTGGACCTGGTGGCCGACATGGCCGACGACTTTGCGGTCCGCGTCCGCGTGCTCAAAGAGGCGCGCGACCTGGTCTACAACGTCATCAACTGCTCGAAACCGGTGGTGTCGGCGATGCACGGGCCGGCAGTCGGCGCCGGTCTGGTGGTGGGGCTGCTGGCCGACGTGTCAATCGCGGCGCGCTCGGCACGGATCATCGACGGGCACACCAAGCTCGGCGTCGCGGCCGGTGACCACGCCGCCATCGTCTGGCCGCTGCTGTGCGGCATGGCCAAGGCCAAGTACCACCTGCTGACCTGTGAGCCGCTGTCGGGCGAGGAGGCCGAGCGCATCGGCCTGGTGTCACTGTGCGTGGACGACGACGCGCTGACCGACACCGCCTACGCCGTCGCGGGACGGCTGGCCGCTGGCAGCCAGAGCGCCATCCGCTGGACCAAGTACGCGCTGAACAACTGGCTGCGGACGGCCGGCCCGACGTTCGACACGTCGCTGGCGCTGGAGTTCATGGGCTTCGGCGGTCCAGACGTGCAGGAGGGCGTCGCCGCGCTGCGACAGAAGCGCTCACCTCGCTTCGACGGCCCAGCCTCGGAGTGAAGTCGCCCGCTCGGTCACGACAAGGGTGGTGGGCTCAGGCCGATGCTCCGGGCTTGTGGACCAGCCCGAGCCAGTTCCACGGCTGCCAACTCGGACCGTTCACCCCGTACTGCGTAGGGTAGGAGGCGGTACACATCTCGCCCCCAGGGAGCCACCGCCGTGAGCGACCAGACCGACCGCCCCATCATCACCGACGGCATGCCCAGCCAGATCCCGGATATCGACCCAGCCGAAACCCGCGAGTGGCTCGACTCCCTCGACGCGGTCGTGGGGCGCCACGGACGCACGCGGGCGCGGTTCCTGCTGCTCAAGCTGCTGGAGTCGGCTCGCAACAACGCCGTCGGCGTGCCGTCGTTGACGTCAACGGACTACATCAACACCATCCCACCGGAGCGCGAGCCGGAGTTCCCCGGCGACGAGCACGTCGAGCGGCGGATCCGCGCCTACATCCGCTGGAACGCCGCGGTCATGGTGACCCGGGCGCAGCGCCCAGGTGTCGGCGTCGGCGGGCACATCGCCACCTACGCCTCGGCGGCCTCCCTGTACGAGGTCGGCTTCAACCACTTCTTCCGGGGGAAGGGCGGCGACGGTCCCGGCGTGCCGGGAGGCGACCCCCAGGCCGGAGACCAGATCTACATCCAGGGTCACGGATCGCCGGGCATATACGCCCGCGCCTACCTCGAAGGCCGCCTGACCACCGAGCAGCTGGACCTGTTCCGCCAGGAGGGTCAGCCCGGCGCGCTGGCGTCCTACCCGCATCCGCGCCTGATGCCCGACTTCTGGGAGTTCCCGACCGTGTCGATGGGGCTAGGGGCGATCAACTCGATCTACCAGGCCCGCTTCAACCGCTACCTGCAGCACCGCGGCATCACCGACACCTCCGGCTCGCGTGTGTGGGCCTTCCTCGGCGACGGCGAGATGGACGAGCCAGAGGCGCTCGGGGCCTTGGGCGTTGCCGCCCGTGAGGAGCTGGACAACCTCACGTGGATCGTCAACTGCAACCTGCAGCGCCTCGACGGGCCGGTGCGCGGCAACGGCAAGATCATCCAGGAGCTGGAGAGCTACTTTCGCGGCGCGGGCTGGAACGTCATCAAGGTGGTGTGGGGCCGCAAGTGGGACCAGTTGCTGGCCGCCGACACCGACGGCGCGCTGGTGGCCAAGATGAACGCCACCCCCGACGGGCAGTTCCAGACCTACACCGTCAGCGATGGCCGCTACATCCGCGAGCACTTCTTCGACAGCCCCGAGTTGCAACGTCTGCTCGACTCGTCAGGATTGACCGAGGAGGACCTGCCAGTACTCGACCGTGGGGGACACGACTACCGCAAGGTCTACGCGGCGTTCAAGGCCGCCACCGAGCACACCGGCCAGCCGACGGTCATCCTCGCCCACACCATCAAGGGCTGGACGCTCGGGCCCGACTTCGAGGCCCGCAACGCCACCCACCAGATGAAGAAGCTGACCACCAAGGCGCTCAAGACCTTCCGCGACCGGCTGTACCTGGACATCACCGACGAGCAGCTGGAAGGCGACCTGCCGCCCTATTTCCATCCCGGCTCCGACTCCGAGGAGATCGAGTACATGCGCGAGCGCCGCGCGGCGCTCGGCGGCTCGATCCCCCGTCGGGTGGTGCGGGCGCAGGGCATCGACCTGCCGCCACACGACCTGTACGGCGAGCTGAAGAAGGGGTCCGGCAAGCGCGAGGTCGCCACCACCATGGCCTTCGTGCGACTGGTCAAAGACCTGCTCAAGCACCCCGACCTCGGCCAGCGGATCGTGCCGATCATCCCCGACGAGGCCCGCACCTTCGGAATGGACTCACTGTTCCCGCAGCAGAAGATCTACAGCCCGCACGGGCAGAACTACGACGCGGTCGACCGCGAGATGCTGCTGTCGTACCAGGAGTCCCAGCAGGGACAGATCCTGCACGAGGGGATCACCGAGGCCGGCTCGATGGCATCGTTCGCCGCGGCGGGCACCAGCTACGCCACCTTCGGCGAGCACATGCTGCCGATCTACATCTTCTACTCGATGTTCGGTTTCCAACGGACCGGCGACTCGATCTGGTCAGCGGCTGACCAGCGCGCCCGTGGCTTCCTGCTCGGCGCGACGGCGGGGCGCACCACGCTGAACGGGGAGGGTTTGCAGCACGAGGACGGCCACTCGCTGCTGCTGGCCGCGACCAACCCGGCCGTGTTGTCCTACGACGCCTCCTTCGCCTACGAGCTGGCGGTGATCGCCGAGGACGCCATCCACCGGATGCTGGGCGAAGGCGCGGACGGCGAGGACCTCCTGTACTACCTCACCATCTACAACGAGCCGGTCGTGCAGCCACCGATGCCCGACGGTCTGGACTCAGGGCTGATCCTCAAGGGGCTGTACCGCTACGCCGAGGGCGATGGCGGCAAGTCCCAGCGCGCGCAGATCCTGGCCAGCGGCTCGGCCATGGCCATGGCGCTGCAAGCCCGGCAGCTGCTGGCCGAGGAGTGGGATGTCGGCGCGGACGTGTGGAGCGCACCCGGCTGGGTGCAGCTGCACCGCGACGGGGTGGACTGCGACTCGTACAACCGCCTGCACCCCACCGAGGAGCAGCGCACGCCCTACGTCACCTCGGCGCTGGACGGCGCACAGGGCCCGGTGATCGCCGTCAGCGACTTCCAGAAGGCCGTGCCCGGGCTGATCGCGCCATGGGTGCCGGGTCGCTACGCGGTGCTCGGTACCGACGGCTTCGGCCACTCCGACACCCGCGCGGCGCTGCGGCGCCACTTCCGCATCGACGCGGAGTCCATCACGGTGGCGGTTCTCGCCGACCTCGCCGTTGCCGGCGACGTCAAGCGCGAGGCCGTGGCCGAAGCGATCCAGCGCTACGACATCGACCCGGACGCCACAACGGACCTCGACTAGGAAACCGGCAGCCTCCGCTCGGGCAGATTGCAGGGCCCGTGGTGTTGTAGTATACGACGATGCTGACGGTTCCTGAGGCGGCGAGACGAGTCGGCCGCGACCCTGAGACGGTCCGGCGCTGGATCCGCGCCGGACGTCTGCGATCACAGAAGGTCGGTACCCAGCACCTGATCGACGAGGCCGACCTGGATTCCCTCGACGACAACGAGCAACTGCCGCTGCCCGAGGGCTGGCAACGCACCATTGACGGTTCTCCGATGCCCAACATCGTGCGGGCGCTGCGAGAAAGTCGCCGAGGTCGCTAACGGATGCTGGTACTCGACGCCAGCCTCGTGGTCGGTGCGGCCGCGGGCGACCAGGGCAGCCGGGACCTACCTGATGATGATCTGGTGGCGCCGCCGCTGTTGTGGCCCGAGGCACGCTCGGTGCTGCACGTTTTGAGGTGGCGTGGCGACCTTTCCTCCGCTGTCGCCGAGGCTGCCTTGCGGCGCCTACCGATATTCCCTATTCAGGCGCGAGAACCCGAGGGTCTCGACGCAGCATCATGGGCTGTCGCCGACGCGTTCGGCTGGGCCAAGACCTACGACGCGGAGTACATCGCCTTGGCGCAGATCCTGGGCTGCCGGCTGGTCACCGTCGACGCACGGCTTCGCCGGGGTGCCGACCGCCTCGGGTTCGTCGTCGGACCGACCGAGTTATAGCCGGCTCTCAGCCGGGCTTGACCGCCCGCAGGTGTAGGAACAGCGGGATGCGCTGCCAGCGCCGCCGACTCGCGTCATCGGCCACCCAGCGGTCGAGGTGGGCCGGTTCGCGCAGCGCCTCGATGAGCAAGCCGGCGCGTTCGCAGGCGAGCGAGTACGCCTCCACGGTGCGGTGCTGGCTGTGGAAGGTCATCGTCTGGGCTGCCTTGTCGACGGTCACCGCGTAGCGGTGTGTTGCCAGGTAGGAACCGTCGATGGCGAAGACGGCCTCGGGCTCGTGGCTGAGGAACGTCCCGGCGCTGTTGAGCGGGTGCACCACAGCCGCGCACAGGTAGCCGTTGGGTCGCAGCACCCGCGCGATCTCGGCGACCGCGGCGTCGAGGTCGTCGACGTCCTGCAGGGACATGTGTGCCAGGACCAGGTCGGCAACCGTCTCGGGTAACGGCAGCCGGGTGGCGTCGGCCACGATCACCGGCTGCGGCCGCGGGTGCTCGCGAACGGCGCGCGCCAGTGTCGGGGAGGCGTCGAGGCCCAGGACGCGGTGCCCGCGGGCGGCCAGCGCCCGCAGCAGCCGTCCCTCGCCACAGCCGACGTCCAACGTCAGGCGCCCGGGTTCAGGCAGCAGCGTGGACAGCGTCTCGAGGTTGAGCTGCCAGGACGGGTCGTCGATGCCGGTGCGGGCCCAGGCGATCCACTCCTCGGCGTGACGCTCCCAGGCCGCGCGCAGGCTGTCTTCTTTCACCGCGGGGACGATAGCGGTAGGCTAGTCGAACATCAGTTCGATCCGGCGAGCACCTTCCCGACGCCGAGGGGAGGTTGCCGTGCCCGGGTTCACCCATCTCGCCGTGCGGACGTCGTACTCGCTGCGCGACGGGGTCATCCGGCCTCGCGAGCTGGCGGTGGCCGCCTACGAGCGCGGGATGGACACGATCGGGGTGGCCGACCGCGACGGGTTGTACGGGGCGGTCCGAGTGGCCGAGGCCTGCAACGTCGTCGGAGTCCGCCCGATCTTCGGCGCCGACCTCGCCCTGGCCCACGATGCCAGCCGCCCTGGCTGGTCGGCGTTTCGCCCGGCCAGCGGCGACGAGGGCCCGGCTACCAGCCCTCCAGGGGACGCTGCGCTCGCAAGGAGCCCCCTCCGGACTGGTAGCCGGGCCCCTACCCCGCCCTTTGCTCGGCCGTTCAAAGGGCCGGGGTCGGGGGCGGCGTGGCTGACCGACGACGCGGCTCGGGTGACGCTGATCGCGCGGACGCGGTTCGGCTACGCGAACCTGTGCCGGCTGATCTCGGACCATCATCTGGAGTCGGAGCGAGGCTCGCCTCATGTGACGTGGCAGCAGCTGGGGCGGCGGGTTGGTGAGGGTGGCGGTCGGGTCGGTCACGGGCTGTTCGTGCTGCTCGGAAATGACAGTCCCGTGGCGCGGCTGCTGGATGCGGGGCGCCCTGAGGCGGCGGAGGCGGAGGCTCGGCGGTGGATGGAGCTGGTGGGGCCGTCATCGGTGCTGGTCGGGGTGACCCACCATCTGGCCCCGGGTGACGACGGGCGGGCGCGAGCCAGGTTCGGGCTGGCCGACCGGTTGGGGTTGCGGGCCGTGGCGCACCAGGCGCCCCGCTACCTGACCCCCGCCGACGCGCGCATCGCCGACGTGATGGACGCCGTCCGTCAGCAGGTGCCGTTGGATCCACGTCACGTTCGCCGCCGCAACGCCGAGGGCTATCTCAAGACCGCCGCCGAGATGGGCAGGGTGTTCGCCGAGCGACCCGACGCGCTGGCCAACGCCGCGGCCGTGGCCGACGTGTGCCGTGTCGACCTCGGCCTCGGCCAGCTGCATGTCCCCGACTTCGTGGCCATGGGGGAGCAGGCCACCGCCGAGCTGCGGGCCCGCTGTGAGGCAGGGTTGACCGAGCGCTACGCCGACGTCGGCGACCGTCACCGCGACCTGCTCGACCGCGAGCTGGCGATGGTCGCCGAGCTCGGCTTGGCACCGTACTTTCTGACCGTGGCCGAGATCATGGGCCTCATCCGGAGCAAGCAGATCATGGCCGCCTGCCGCGGCTCGGCGGCCGGCAGCGTGATCACCTACGCGCTGCGCATCAGCGACGTCGACCCGGTCGCCCACAATCTGGTGTTCGAGCGGTTCATGAACCCCTACCGCGACGAGCTGCCCGACATCGACATCGACGTGGAATCCGCCCGCCGCGAGGACATCTACCGCGAGCTGCTCGAGCGCTACGGCGAGGACCGGGTCGCCTGCGTCGCGATGATCGACACCTTCAAGGCGCGGATGGCCATCCGCGAGGTCGGCAAGGCGCTGGGCATGCCGGCCAACGAGATCGACTACATCGCCAAGTCGTTCCCCCACGTGCGCGCCGGTGACGTGCGCTCCGCGTTGGCGCACCTGCCCGAGATGCGCGGGCTGAACCTGGACCGCTCCGACCTCGCGCTGCTGTTCGACGTGGTCGAGCGCCTCGACGGCTTTCCGCGCCACATCGCGCTGCATCCGTGCGGGGTGCTGTTGTGCGACGCCACGATGCGCGACAACGTGCCGCTGGAGCGCAGCGCCAACGGGTTCGCCATGGCGCAGTTCGACAAGGACGATGTCGAGGCGCTGGGGCTGTGCAAGCTCGACATCCTCGCGGTACGGATGCTGTCGAGCATGACCCACTGCGTCGAGGAGGTGCGCCGCACCCGCGGTGAGGACGTCGACTTCGAGCGGGTGGCGTGGGACGACGCCGACACCTACGAGCTGATCCGCTCCACCCGGACGCTGGGCATGTTCCAGATCGAGTCACCCGGTCAGCGCGAGCTGGTCGGCAAGTTCCAGCCCGAGCACCTGTCCGACCTGGTCGTGGACATCTCGCTGTTCCGTCCAGGGCCGGTCAAGGGCGACATGGTCGGTCCGTTCCTGCAGCGGCGCCTCGGCCACTCCAAGACGGTGTATCCGCATCCGTTGCTGGAGGAGGCGCTGGGCGAGACCTTCGGCGTGATCGTCTATCACGAACAGGTGATGCGATCGGTGGCCGCGCTCACCGGCTGCGACCTGGCGACCGCCGACCTGGTCCGCCGGCGCCTCGGCGACCCCGAGGAGCTCGACGACCTGCACGGCTGGTTGATCGCCGGGGCCCTCGAGCGGGGCGTGCCCGAGGCGGTCGCCGAGTCGTTGTGGCACGCCCTGTCGCAGTTCGCGTCGTTCGGGTTCTGCAAGGCGCACGCGGCGGCGTTCAGCGTGCCGACGTACCGCTCGGCGTGGCTCAAGGCGCACTACTTGCCCGAGTTCGTGGCCGGGTTGCTGACCCACGATCCCGGCATGTACCCCCGGCGGCTGCTGCTGGACGACGCTCGGCAGTTCGGAGTGGCCGTGCTGCCGTTGGACGTCAACCGCTCGGCCAAGGACTACCGGGTGGAGCGGCTCCCGGCTGACGAGGCATGGGCACTCCTCGGGGTGACGGCGGCTACCCGCGCTCCGGGGAACGCTGCGCTCGCAAGGAGCCCCCTGCGTACGGGCAGCCGCCGCCCTGCCGCCGACACCTCGATGCCGCGCGGGTGGCGCTGGGATGCGGAAAGGCAAACCCCTGTGCCGGCGAGTGGGTTCGACAAAGGCGGGGTGCCGGGTGATCCGGAGTGGCGGTTCGGGGTGCGGCTGGCGTTGCAGGGCGTGGCGGGGATCGACGACCGGATGATCGAGAGCCTGCTGCTGGCGCGGCCTTTCACCTCGGTGGACGACCTGCGCCGGCGAGGAGCGCTGTCCGCGCCGGTGGCCGAGGCGCTGACCCACGCCGGGGCGCTGGATGAGGTCGGCGGGGTGCTGGCCGGCGTCCGCACCCGTCGGGACCTGCTGTTGGAGGTCAGCGAACGCTGGTCCGGCCTCCGCCGCCACCAGCCGACCGACCCCGCCGCACCCGAACAGCTCGAGCTGCTGGGGCTGCAAGCATCGCCGGGACTGGCCGAGTACGGGCTCAGCGAGAAGGTCCGCGCCGAGCTGGAGGTGCTCGGCATCGACGCATCGACCCACGTCATCCGCTTCTACGACGGCCTGCTGGACACCCTCGGCGTGACCCGGGCAGCCGATCTGCTGTCGTACCGCAACGGCCAGCGGGTGCGCGTGGCGGGGGTGAAGGTCGCCACCCAAACCCCGCCGGTGAAGTCCGGCCAGCGGATCATCTTCCTGTCGCTGGACGATGCGACCGGCGTGAGCGACGCGACG
Organism: Actinomycetota bacterium; assembly: GCA_030858865.1. GTDB lineage: Bacteria > Actinomycetota > Nitriliruptoria > Euzebyales > Egibacteraceae > JACCTL01. The sequence continues at coordinate 29,151 of JALZLF010000058.1, forward strand.
TTCTTCGAGTCGGTGCACGACCGCTGCGCATGGACGGTGTTCCACTCCTGGCTGCTGGTCGTCGAGGGGACCGTGCACCGCACGGGACGCCGGGGAGTGTCGCTGAACGCCGAGCTGGTGTGGGATCTACGCCGGCTGATGCACGCCTGGCGGGAGGGACGGCTCGACGAGGCGCTGGCTGCGCAGGGACCGCAAGGCAGGCAGGCCGCGCGCGACTTCTCTGACCAGTCACCGTCGGGCATCCACGGTGCGTCCGGCCGCTCGGGCCTGCGGCTGCCGCCCTCCCATCCGGCGCGTCCACCGCACGAAACTCAGCAGCGGCCGTGGCAGCAGCGCGATCAGGAGGTGGAGGACACCGACCCGCCGCGCAAGCTGTGGCACTCCTCGTCGGGCTCGGCCGGCGGCTGAAGGCTGCCCAGGTGGACGACGAACTGCGCGCCGCCGGACTGGCTCGCCCGCACCTCGGCGCGACCGCCGTGGGCCTCGGCCAGCGCCCGCACGATGAACAGTCCCAACCCGAGCCCTCCGGCGCGCCGCCGGTCCTCACCGCGCTGGAACTTGACGAACACGGCCTCCCGCTGGGAGTCGGGGATCCCCGGCCCGTCGTCGGTCACCGTCAGCGACAACCCGTCGCCCCACGGCGCCGCGCTCACGACGACGCGCGACCCGTCCGCGGTGTACTTGACGGCGTTGGCGACCAGGTTGGTCACGATCCGGCTCACGGCGTCGCTGTCCACCCAGCGCTCGAGCGGATCGGTTGGCACGACCACGTCCAGGACGTGCGCGCCAGCGGTGGTCCGCAGGGCGCCGACGGTCCGCGACAGGATGGTCGACACGTCGCTGTGGCTGCCCCGCAACGGCAAGGTCCCGTTCCGTGCCTGCGACGCGTGGAGCAGGTCGTCGACCAGCCGATTGAGCCGCCACCCCTCGTGGCGAGCGGTGCCGGCCATGTCCTGGATGCGGTCAGGACGCAGGCGCTCGGCGCCTCGTTCGATGGTCTGCAGCAAGCCGATCATGGACGTCAGCGGCGTCCGCAGCTCGTGGCTGATCAAGGCCAAGAACTCGTCTTTGAGCTGGTCGAGCTCGGTGAGGTCGGCCACGCGGCCCTCGGTGATCGCGTGCCGCCGGGCGTTGACGATGGCGGCTGCGGCCGCCTCGGCGAAGACGGCCACCGAGCGCAGCTCGAAGGCGGTGAACGGCGCCCGGCGCTCGCCGGCGGACAGGTTGAGCACACCGACCAGCCGGCCACGCACCTCCAGCGGGACCAACAGGGCGGAACCGATCGAGCGGTTCGAGGCCGCGGCCGCCGTCCGGTCCCCGAGCAGCAGTGCGTCGCGGTGCGCCGCGACGGCGCCGGCGATCCCCCCGCCGATCGGCTGGCGTTGGCCCACCCGTGACGGCGAGGCGCCACGCACCACGGCGACCTCCAACATGCCGGGGTGCTCCAGGTCGACGAGCTGGATCGAGCCTTCGCCGGCGCCCAGCAGGTCATAGGCGGAGCGCAGGATGACGTCGAGCACCGTGGCGATCTCGAGGGTGGAGTTCATCGCCCTGGTCGCCTCCAACAGCAGGTCCAGCTCATCGACCCGCGACACCAGCGAGGCGGTCAGCACCCGTTCCTCGATGAGCAGCCCGGTCAGCCGGCGCAGCACCCGTTCACGCTCGGCGACGTACCCGAAGACGACCACCAGCAGCCCCAGCAGCGTGAGGCGGACGGTGTGCAGGTCCAACGCGGCCTCGACCCAGGCAGGCATCACCTCGTAGCCGAGCGCGACGATGAACGAGGGGACGGCCAGACCCACGAGCAGCGACAGCAACCACAGCTGCGACCGCCGGCGATGGACGTCCTCCAGCCGTGGAGCGTCGATGTCGCGTAGGCCCGCGATGCGGGCGAGCTGGCGTCCTTCCCCTTCCACGGATTCGTTGTCGGCGGCTGCGGGGCTCGGCTGAAGGAACCGCTGCCCATGGGTCGCCCGGCCATCGCGCATCGAACCAGGAGGACCCGCGTATCGTGGTGACGCCATGCGCGGCCCGCGACCTGCCGAACCGATCCTCCACGTCGACATGGACGCCTTCTACGCGTCGGTCGAGGTGCTGGCGGATCCCTCGCTGGCCGGCCGCCCGGTGCTCGTCGGGGGCCAGGGCGGCCGTGGTGTCGTCGCCAGCGCATCGTATGAGGCGCGGGCGATGGGCGTCGGATCGGCGATGCCCATGGCCCGTGCGCTGCGGCTGTGCCCCGACGCGGTGGTGGTGAGTCCTGACTTCGCCCGCTACCAGGAGGTCTCCGCGGGCTTGCACGAGATCTTCCTATCGGTGACGCCGCTGGTGGAGCCGCTGTCGCTGGACGAGGCGTTCCTCGACGTCGGTGGCAGCGCCCGGCTGTTCGGCTCGCCTACCGCCCTTGGAGCGACGCTGCGCCGGCGGATCCGCGACGAGCTGGGGCTGCCCGCCAGTGTCGGGGTGGCGCCGAACAAGTTCCTGGCCAAGCTGTGCTCCACCAAGGCCAAGCCCGACGGCCTGTTGCACCTGCCCGCCGCCGACGTCCTCGGCTTCCTCCGGCCGCTAGGTGTCCGCGACCTGTGGGGAGTCGGGGAGCAGACCGCCGCCCGGCTGGAGCGCTTCGGGATGCGCACCGTCGGTGCCGTCGCCGACCTGCCCGCGGCGACGCTGGCCCGGTTGGTCGGTCCGGCCGCGGCCACCCAGCTGCACCAGCTGGCGTGCGGCGGCGACGACCGACCGGTCGTGGCCGTTGGGCAGGCCAAGGGCATGAGCGCCGAAGCGACATTCGACCGCGACGTCGACGACCCCGAGGTGCTGCGCCGCGAGCTGCTGCGCATGGCGGAGACGGTGGCCCGCCGCCTGCGCCGCGGGCAGGTCGCCGCTCGCACCGTCATCCTGAAGCTGCGCTACGCCAACTTCTCCACGATCACGAGGTCCAAGACGCTGGCCGTGCCCACTGACCAGGCGACCGAGCTGCACCAGGAGGTCTCGGCGCTGCTGGACGCCTTGCGCCTGCAGCGGGTTCGCGTTCGCCTGGTCGGCCTCGGCACCGCCAACCTCGTGCCGCAAAGCGCGTCACGCCAGCTGGGGCTGCTCGACGACGACCGGTGGGCGTTGCTGGAGCGTGCCGCCGACGACGCGCGCGGCCGGTTCGGCAACGCTGCCGTCACCCGCGCAGCCTTGCTCGACGACTGATGTGTCCTACCGCTGCGCTGCTTGAGGACGATTGACGACGCGCCGCCCGAAAGGACTGCGACCATGACGGTCACCTTCGACGTCGGCGACGATCGCGTCGGCGTGGTGACGCTGAACCGGCCCGCCAAGCTCAACGCGCTGGACGCCGCAACCTTCGAGGGCCTACGCAGCGCGGCTCGGCGGGCCGCTGTGGCGATCGCCGACCGGCGGTGCCGGACGGTCCTGGTCTTGGGTGCGGGCCGGGCGTTCAGCGCCGGATTGGACGTCTCGCTGTTCACCGGGCAGGCAACCGGGCACGCGCCCGACGACGCGGCCATCGCCGGGATGCAACAGGCGTTCACCGACTTGGAGGATCTCGCCGTGCCGACCGTCGCCGCGGTGCAGGGCGTGGCACTGGGAGCCGGCTGCCAGCTGGCGCTCGCCTGCCATCTGCGCGTCGGTGCCGGTGATGCCGACTTCGGGCTGCTGGAGGCGCGTTGGGGGTTGATCCCCGATCTGGGTGCCACCTGGCGGCTGCCTCGGATCGTGGGTCTGAGCCGAGCTACCGACATGGCGATGACCGCCCGGCGGGTCGCTGCGCCAACGGCTTTGTCGTGGGGCCTGCTGGACGCCGTGCTGGAAGAGGAGTCGCCCGGCGGGTTCGTCGCGGCGGCACGGGCCTTCGCGGCGCGGCTGGCCCTCGGTCCCACGGTGGCCACCGGCGCGGTCGCCAGGCTCATGCGCGACAGCTTCGCGGCCGGGCGCGACGAGGCGCTGCGGGCGGAGCGTCGGGCGCAGCAGCGTTGTCTGGCGTCCTCGGACTTCGTCGAGGCGGTCCGCGCCGTCGCCCAGCGGCGCGACGCCGCTTTTGAGGGCCGATGACCGTCTTGCGGGGGCATCCGGCGGCTTGACGAGGCACGCGAGAACAGATTGGCGGCTGCGCGGGGGACGAATCTGTCGCACAATCAAGGGAACCCGAAACGCAAAGGGCCACGATCGTCGGAGACCGATGATGCCGCTGTCAGACCGCGAGTCTCAGATCCTGGCAGACATCGAAGCACGGCTGCGTGCAGACGATCCGAAGTTCGCCAAGGCCGTCGGAACGACGACCGTCTCCTCCTCCGCACGCCGTCAGATCAAGCTGGCCGTGCTGGGCTTCCTGGTCGGCTTCTGCCTGCTGATGCTGGGATTGCTGCACCTGCTGTGGGGGCTGGTTGGCTTCGCGTTGATGCTGGCCAGTGCGGTCCACGGGGCCAACATGGTCAAACGGCTCGGTGCCGACCAGACCAGCGACCTGAGCGGACAGCTGCGCGGCGGGCTTCGCAGCTACCTCAACGACCGGCGATCCCGGGACGACGAGGAGCGCGACGCCTGAGGATCCGCGCTGCCGGTGACGCGCCGCCGCTCGGGCTCGAGCGCCGCCACGGCAGACCGGCAACCGCCATCCCGATGGCGCCACGGACCCGGACCAGCGGCCGCCGCCACGCCGGCACGCCCGCCAGCAACCCTTTGTGCAGCTGCTCGGCGGCGACCTCGGAGGCCGCGACCGACTCGGGCGGTAGCGACGTCGAGTAGCGCACTCGCCCCGCCGCGGCGGCCAGAGCCCGAGCCGGCTGCCAGCCGTCGCCGGAGGACCGTCGCGCGAGGCGCTGAAGATACTCGTGGTCGGTCTCGGACTCCGCCGGGGCCAGACCCAGGCCGCGCCCGATCCGCTCCACCTGCGTTCGGGCGCGCAGCACCCGCCCAGCCGATGACAGGTTGCGGTTGCGTCTCCGTCCGGGCGCCGCCATAAAGCTGCCGACCAGCACCGCGATCCCCAGCAGGGCGAGTCCGGCCAACAGCAACCTGCGCGACAGCGCGCCAACCCTCGCCCCGCCACCGGCTTCGGCAGCCGGCGTCGGGGCGTTGTCGTCGCCCGGCAAGGGCTCCTCGGGAACGAGGTCGGCGCGCTCCTCGCCGGGAATCAGGCGCTCGCTGTCGTCGGCTCCGCCCTGGGCGGCGGTGACATTGGGCGCCAGGTTTCCCGCCGACGGCACCAGCACGTTGCCGTCGCTGCGGGGGGTTGGCTCGAAGGTCACCCAGCCCAAGCCGGGGAACAACACCTCGACCCAGGCGTGGGCGTTGGCGTTGGTGACGACGTAGCTGCGCTCCTCGGGGTCGACCAGCTCGCCTGGGGTGTAGCCGACCGCGACGCGGGCGGGGATGTTCAGCGAGCGCAGCATGACCGCCATCGTCCCGGCGTACTGCTCGCAGTAGCCGATCCGGTTGCTGATGAACGCCTCCATCGCCTGACCGCTGTGGCCCTGCGGAGGTTCGGTCGAGTAGTCCCAGGAGCGCAGCTCCTCCTGGATCGCCAGCGCCTGGCGGAACGGTGTGTCGGCGCCGGCGGCGTCCACGATCTGGCGGGCCAGCGCGGGCACCGAGGCCGGGACGTTGGCCGGGAGCTGGGTCAGTGCGCCGTCGGGAGCGAACGACTGAGCGGTGTCCAGCTGCTCGGCGTCGGGGGAGGGTAGGGCCGCCGACACGGTGTAGGTGTCACCGGCCTCCAGCGTCGTGCCTTGGTCCAGCGTGATCGTGGACAGCGACTGATCGTACTGGAAGGCGCCCGCCGCCTCCCCGCTGACCGACAGGGCCTGGTAGGGCGCCGGCACCAGGACCGCCTGCGACAGGTTGGCAACCTCGACGTCGACGTTGACCTGCGCGGCCGGTCCAATGCCGACCTCGAACGGCACGTCGCCGGCCAGCGGGGCGCCGTCGATGCCCTCGTTGGTCCATTCCTCGTTCTCGCCGTAGACGTCGAGCGAGGTCACGCGCAGGTACACGGGCCGGTCGCTTCGCACCCGCAGCACCGGCCCGGTGTCCTGGGCCACCAAGCGGGTGCGGATGTCCACGATCGGGTTGGACGTCAGGGTGGTCCCACCGGCGCCGCGCAGCTCATACCACGGTGGCTGGCCGAAGCCCGGCAGCAGGCCGGCGAGCAACGTCCCCGCGACGATGGCGACGGACGCGATGACCGTGCCGCCCGGCAGCAGGGTGGCTGCCCCTCGCCGGCTGCGACCGCCAACCCAAATGCCCCAGCGCCCAAGGTCGCCACCGGCGAAGGTCAGCAGCAGCGCGGCCGCGGCGGCCAGGAATGGCACCGTCCACCGCCACGCCCCTACGGAGCCGGGTGCCAGGGTCAACGGCACCACCCACAGCACCAGCGCCATGACCGTGGCCTTGAGGGGCGCGGCCAGCCGGCCGACCATGCCCTCGACGGCATGGGCGACGGCCCAGACCCCGGTGACGGTGATGAACACCAGCCCCGCCTCAGCGAAGGCCGGGGCCGGTCGCAGCCGCATCAGCTCCAGGCCCCGCTGCCACAGCGCCACCGCGGCCTCTCCGGTCGCCGGGGTCGGCAGCAGCCTCAGCGCCAGGGTGTCGGCGAAGAAGGCGAAGGAGCAGAACACCACCCAGCCAAGGAGGCTGATGCACAGGCTGCTGACCGGATCCAGACCGAAGCGACGGGCGCCGTAGGACAGCCCGGCGGACAGCAGCAGCGCCGCGAACACCGGCGCGAGGAAGGCCATGCCCACGAACACCCGCGTGAGCGGCAGGCAGGCCGCGGCCAGCAGCGCGAGCGTCGCGAGAAAGGCCAGCAGCTGCGGGGTGTCGGAGGAGGGCACGGCTCCAGGCCCGCCCGTGGGAGCCGGCGGTGCGCCCGCGGACGGGGAGCGCGGCGCAGATGCGGCCGCGGGATTGAGGGTCGTGCTCACGAGGCGGCTCCCGGCTGGTAGGCGGTCGCGCGGGGACGCCCTCCGGTCAGCAGCCGCCAGCGGTCCCCGAGGGCTTGGTACGGCGCGATGGTCGTCGCCTTCCAGCCGCCGGCGCGCAGCAGCGCGGCCATCGCCTCGGCGCGATTGGCGCCGGCGCCGGAACCGGCGTGGACGACGAGCGCGACGCGTGCGCTGAAAGCGCGCCCGGCCTGCAGC
>JALZLF010000068.1 GCA_030858865.1 Actinomycetota bacterium
GCACCCTGGGGCGGGGACCTAGGATCGCGTGACCAGCCGACGGAGAGGAAAGGCATGACGGTCGCCCGGCCGACGACGTTGGACCAGGCCGTCACCGCGCTGGCGAGCATGCCCGACGCGCAGCTGCTGGCGGGCGGAACCGACTTCATGGTCGAGGTGAACTTCGGCCACCGCCGGCCAACCGACGTCGTGGCGCTGCGACGAGTCGCCGAGCTGGGCTCCTTCGCCACTGACGGCGACGAGGTCGTCCTCGGCGCCAACGTCACCTACTCGCAGATGCAGACCGACCTGGCCAAGGCGTTGCCGGGGTTGGCGGCCGCCGCGCGCACCGTCGGCTCGCCCCAGATCCGCAACGCCGGAACCATCGGCGGCAACGTGGCCACCGCCAGCCCGGCCGGTGACACCCTGCCGTTTCTCGCGGCTGTCGACGCCGACGTCGTCCTGGCCTCGGCCGGCGGCACCCGCCGCCTGCCGCTGGCCGGCTTCATCACCGCGGCGAAACGGACCGCCATCCTGACCGGCGAGCTGGTCACCGAGGTGCGCTTCCCCGCCGTCTCCGGTCCACAGCAGTTCCTCAAGGTTGGCACCCGCAACGCCATGGTGATCTCCATCGCCTGCTGCGCCATGGTCGTGGACACCGACCACCGGCGGGTGCGCTGCGCCTTCGGTTCGGTCGCTCCTCGGCCGCTGCGCCCGACCGACGCCGAGGATTTCATCAGCGAGGCGCTGGACTGGAACGCCTTGACCGCGCCACCTGACGCCGTCGACCGTTTCGCCGAGCTCGCGGCCGCTGCCGCCGAACCGATCACCGACCACCGGGGCACCGCCGAGTACCGGCGCCACACCGTCAAGGTGATGGCCCGGCGCGCCCTGACCAGGAGCCTGCGCGCATGACCTCCGACTCCAACCCCGGTTGCGCCGAGGCGGGCCGCAGCCAGGTCGAGGCCGCGGCCGAGGGCGAGCCGGCCGGCTTCCGGCTGACCGACGAGTCCGAGTCCTACGCGCTGCACGTCAACGACCGCGAGGAGTCGGTCAAGGCGGCATGGCTTGGCGAGAGCCTGCTATACGTGCTGCGCGAGCGCCTCGGCCTTCCCGGCTCCAAGAACGCCTGCGAGCAGGGCGAGTGCGGATCGTGCTCGGTGTTCCTGGACGGAGTCCTGGTGGTGTCGTGCTGCGTGCTCGCCGCCGACGCGGTCGACGCCGAAATCGTCACGGTCGAGGGGCTGGAACCGGGCGACGGCCTGTCCGACGTGCAGCGGCATTTCCTGGACGCCGGCGCGGTCCAGTGCGGCTTCTGCACCCCTGGCCTGATCGTGGCGGTGCACGACCTGCTCGACCGGGTGCCCGATGCCGATGAGCTGACCGTGCGCGAGGCGATCTCGGGCAACCTTTGCCGCTGCACCGGGTACGGCCGGATCCTGCAAGCGGTTGCCGACGTGCAGAGCCAGCGGGCGGGAACCCAGCCGTGACGCCGCAACAATCCGCGGCGGTGTTCGCGCCGGCAGCGCCGCAGGCTCCGCCTCGCAGCGACCGCACGGGTTCGCCCGACCGTGGCGTCGGGACCAGTTCGTCCCGCCCCGACGGGATCCCCAAGGTCAAGGGCCAGTTCGCCTTCTCGTCGGACCTGTGGGCGGACGGGATGCTGTGGGGGCGCACCTTGCGCAGCCCGCATCCCGCCGCGCGGATCCGCCGCATCGACACTGAGGCCGCCAGCCGTATCCCGGGTGTGCGCGCGGTCCTCACCGCCGACGACGTGCCGGGTGAACCCAACTACGGCCTCGAGCACGCCGACCAGCCGGTGTTCGCCTCCGAGGTCATCCGCTACCAGGGGGAGGCGGTCGCCGCGGTGGCCGCCGACCATCCCGAGATCGCCTGGCGCGCGGTGCAGGCCATCGAGGTCGACTACGAGCCGACGGCCGCCGTCGTGGATCCCGAGGCGGCGATCGATGCGCCGCCGGTGCATCCCGACGGCAACGTCTTCCGGCACCTGACGATCCGCCACGGCGATCTCGCGGCGAACGGTGAGGTCACCGTCGAGGGCAGCTACGCCGTCGGCATGCAGGATCAGGCGTTCCTCGGGCCCGAGTCGGGCATGGCGATCCCTGGCGACGACGGCGGCGTGGACCTGTACATCTCGACGCAGTGGCTGCACGTCGACCGCGACCAGGTCGCCGCCTGCCTTGGCCTGCCCCCCGCGCTGGTGCGGCTGACGCTGTCGGGGGTCGGGGGCGCCTTCGGCGCCCGGGAGGACGTCAGCCTCCAGGTCCACGTCTGCCTGCTGGCGCTGCGCACCGGGCGGGCGGTCAAGATGCTGTACTCGCGCGAGGAGTCCTTCTTCGGTCACGTCCACCGCCATCCCGCGCGCATGTGGTACCGCCACACCGCCACCAGCGCCGGCGACCTGGTCAAGGTGGAGGCGCGGCTGTTGCTGGACGGCGGTGCCTACGCCTCGTCGTCCACGGCGGTCATCGCCAACGCCGCGTGCTTCTCCTGCGGCCCCTACCGGGTACCGAATGCCAACATCGACGCGTGGGTGGTCCGCACCAACAACCCGCCGTGCGGAGCCATGCGCGGGTTCGGGGCGGTGCAGGCCTGCTTCGGCCACGAGTCGCAGATGGACAAGCTGGCGGCCGCGCTGAGGATGGACCCTGTGGAGCTGCGGCTGCGCAACGCCCTGCGCAGCGGCGACCAGCTGATCACCGGGCAGCGCATCACCGGGACGGCGCCAGCTCGCGAGTGCATCGAGGCGGCGGTGGCCCATCCCCTGCCGCCCGACCCCGCGGACGGCGGTGGCCGAACCGATGATCCACTGCTGCTGCCCGGCGGTGCCGGGCGCACCGCCGACCGGGGCGACGTCCGCCGCGGCGTCGGCTTCGCCGTCGGCTTCAAGAACCTCATGTACTCCGAGGGCTTTGACGACTTCTCGACCGCCGCCGTGCGCCTGGAGGAGGGCGGGAACGGCGAGCCGGTGGCGACGGTGCACTGCGCCGCCGCCGAGGTCGGGCAGGGCTTCGTGACCCTGGCCCAGCAGATCGTGCGCAGCGTCCTCGGCGTGGACCGGGTGGTGCTGCGGGCAGCCGACACCCGCGTCGGCTCGGCCGGATCCACCAGCGCCTCACGGCAGACCTGGATGAGCGGCGGCGCCGTGCAGGCGGCCGCCCTCGCGGTGCGCGACGCGCTGCTGCAGCGGGTCGCCGAGGCTCGAGGCGTTGAGGTGCAGGGCGCCCGCCGCAAGCTGCTGACCCTGCGCGACGGCGAGGTCGTCCACGTGGAGGGCAGGTTCCGCCTGACGTTGACCGAGGCGCTGGACGGACGGCCGGTTGAGCAGGTGCGCGAGTACCGCCACGCCGAGACCATGCCGCTGGACGCCGACGGGCAGGGCGACGCCCACGTGTCCTACGCCTTTGCCGCCCACCGCGCGGTCGTCGATGTCGACCCCGATCTCGGACTGGTGCGGGTGCTGCAGATCACCACCGGCCAGGACGTCGGCAAGGCGCTCAACCCGCTGCAGGTCACCGGCCAGATCGAGGGCGGCATCGCTCAGGGCCTCGGCCTGGCCGTCATGGAAGAGATCGTCGTCGATGCCGGCCGCATCCGGAACCCGTCGTTCACCGACTACCTCATCCCCACCGCCCTTGACATGCCCGACGTGCGCGCGACCTTGATCGAGCAGCCGGAGCCGGGCGCACCCTTCGGCGCCAAGGGGGTCGGTGAGCCGCCGACCATCTCCTCCACCCCCGCCGTCGTGTCGGCGATCCGCGCCGCGACCGGCATCGACCTGCGCCGCGTCCCCGTCCGCCCCGACGACATCGCCCTGGCCCGGCCAACGTAGAACCCCCGCTAGGGTCTGGCCCCGGTTCCAGGCAGAGGGCTGGGAGGCTGGACACAGGTGAACTTCAAGATCCGGGACCGGATGCACGAGATCGTGCGCGACAGCGGGCTGCGGCCCGCGCGGGCTCTGGAGGTCGGCGGCTACGTCGGGGACAAGTCGCTGCTGCGATCAGCCGAGATCCAGGACGCTGAGCGCTTCTGCGTCAACCTCGTCGAGCAGCCCAACGACACCGGCATACGCCCTGTCGTCGGCAACGCCAACCACATGGACATGTTCGACGACGGCGCGTTCGACCTCGTTCTGTCCAACGCCGTGCTCGAGCACGACAAGCACTTCTGGCTGTCGCTGGCCGAGATGAAAAGAGTCATCCGACCCGGCGGTCTCCTGATCATCAGCGTCCCCGGCTTCGTCAAGAACAGGGAGACCAAGAAGGGCAGGAGCACGTCGACGTATCGCGTGCACTACCGGTTCGACTACTACCGGTTCAGCAGCCAGGCGGTCCGTGACGTGTTCTTCGCCGACATGGACAACGTCACGGTCGCGTCGCTCCTCAGACCGCCGCGCATCATCGGCTCCGGATACAAGCCGTCCCAGGAGTACCGAGGCGCTCAGACGTAGGCGCGGAGCAGGTCGCGAAGCGCCCGAGCGCTCGCCTGGACCGCGTCCTGGTCGCCTTCTTCGCTGGTGTCGACGACCCTGCGCGAAAGGGACAGCATGTCGTCCCACGTGCTGACCACCACTCCCAAGGGCGCGGCCGACCCGGCGACCAACCCGACCAGCCCGCGTAGCTCGTCGAGCAGGTTTCCGCGCCGGCGGCGTCCAGCACACCCCTGATGAGGTGCGCCTGCGCAAGGGTCGGCGCCGGGTACAGCAGTCGCATGCTCATCTCTCCTCCGCTCGCAGGCGAACACGGTCAAGGCAACCTACGTGTGGACCAGCCGTGAGTGATCCGTGCGATAGTGAGCCTGTCATCCCGGCGGCCCCGAAAGGCACCCATGGCCAGCAAGGACAAGGGCGGCAAGAGCAGCAAGACGGCGGCGTCCAAGACCCAGAAGGAGAAGCGCGACGCCAAGCGGGAGAAGAAGCAGGTTCGGGGCAAGCAGAAGTCCACGTAGACGTTCGGCCCCCTCAGAACACTTCCCTGCCGCCTACTCGGGCGGAGAGCCCTCCTTCGAGCGCTCCTGGATCTCGCTGACGATGTCGGCGTTGGCCAGGGTGGTCACGTCGCCGAGCTCACGCCCCTCGGCGATGTCGCGCAACAAGCGGCGCATGATCTTTCCCGAGCGCGTCTTTGGCAGGTCATCGGTGAACAGGATGTTGGCGGGGCGCGCGAGCTTGCCGATGCGGTCGGCCACGTGGGCCCGAAGCTCGGCCGCCAGCTCGTCGTCGCCTTGGCGGTCGCCGCGCAGGGTCACGAAGGCCGCGATCGCCTGGCCGGTGTCGGGGTCGTTGCGGCCGGTGACCGCGGCCTCGGCGACCGTCGGGTGGTCGACCAGTGCGCTTTCGACCTCGGTGGTGGAGATGCGGTGACCGGAGACGTTCATCACGTCGTCGACGCGACCGAGCAGCCAGATGCGGCCGTCGTCGTCGAGCTTGGCGCCGTCGCCGGCGAAGTAGATCTCGTCGCCGAAGCGTGACCAGTACGTCTCGCGGTAGCGCTCGTCGTCACCCCACAGCGTTCGCAGCATCGACGGCCAGGGGCGCTGCAGCGTCAGGTACCCGCCCTCGCCCGGGGACACCGGCTTGCCCTCCTCGTCCACGACGACGGCCTTGATCCCGGGGAAGGCGGTCATCGCCGACCCCGGCTTCGCGGCCGTCAACCCTGGCAGGGGGGTGATCATGATCGCGCCGGTCTCGGTCTGCCACCAGGTGTCCACGACCGGGCAGCGGCTGCCGCCGATGTACTCGTGGTACCACATCCACGCCTCAGGGTTGATCGGCTCGCCGACGCTGCCGAGCAGCCGCAGCGACGACAGGTCATGGCCCTGTGGATGCTGTGGGCCCCACTTCATGAACGAGCGGATCGCGGTCGGCGCGGTGTACAGGATCGACACCTTGTAGGTCGCGACGATGTGCCAGAAGCGGTCCCGGCCAGGGTGGTCGGGGGCGCCTTCGTACATCACCGAGGTCGCGCGGTTGGCCAGCGGGCCGTAGACGATGTAGCTGTGGCCGGTGACCCAGCCGATGTCGGCGGCGCACCAGTACACGTCGGTGTCGGGCTTGAGGTCGAACACCAGGCGGTGGGTGGCCGCCACCTGCGTCAGGTAGCCGCCGGTGGTGTGGACGATGCCCTTGGGCTTGCCGGTGGTGCCCGAGGTGTACAGGATGTACAGCACATCCTCGGCGTCCATCGGCTCCGGGGGGCAGTCTGCGGACCGGTCGGCGACGAGCGCGTGATACCAGTGGTCGCGGCCCTCCTGGAAGTCCACCTGTTCACCGGTGCGCCGGACCACAATGCAGGTGGCGATCTTGTCGGTGGCCGCCATGGCCTTGTCGGCGTTCTCCTTGAGGGGCACCACGCTGCCCTTGCGGTACGCCCCGTCCGCAGTGATGAGGACGCGCGAGTCGGCGTCTTCCACGCGGTCGACGACCGACTGGCTGGAGAAGCCGGCGAACACCACCGAGTGCGGGGCGCCGATGCGGGCGCAGGCCAGCATCGCCACCGGCAGCTCGGGGATCATCGGCAGGTAGATGGTGACCGGGTCGCCCTTGCTGACCCCGAGCTGTTTGAGCGCGTTGGCGAAGCGGCTGACCTCGTCCAGCAGGTCGGCGTAGGTCAGTGAGCGCGTGTCACCCGGTTCACCCTCCCAGTGGAAGGCGACCTGGTCACCGTGACCGTCCTCGACGTGGCGGTCGAGGCAGTTGTCGCTGACGTTGAGCTGGCCGCCGGTGAACCACTTGGCGTGCGGCGGGTCCCACTCCAGCGTCGTGTCCCATTTGCGCGTCCAGCGCAGCTGCTCGGCGTGGGACTCCCACCAGGCTTGGAAGTCCTCGGCCTGCTCGTAGACACCCTCGTCGGCGGCGTTGGCCTTGCTCGCGAAATCCTCCGGCGGCGGGAAGGTCCGGTCCTCGTGGTAGAGGTTGGAGATCGCTGGCTCGACCATCGCGTCGGCTCCTTGGACGTCGGGTTCCTACAGGTTGTATCCAGCCGACCGCTCACGTAGGCACGATCGACCGCGCCTCCTCGGGAGCGATCCCGACCTCTTCGTAGATGCGCACCGTGTTGGTCTCGCGCAGCATGAAGATTCCCACGAAGAACGTCATCAAGGCGATAGCGATCGGATAGCTCAAGCCGGCGTAGATGTTGCCGGTCGCCGCCACGATGGCGCTGGACACCAGCGGCACCAAGCCGCCGAAGACCCCGTTGCCGATGTGGTACGGCAGTGACAGCGAGGTGTAGCGGACCTTGGCGGGAAACAGCTCCACCAGGAAAGCCGCGATCGGTCCGTAGACCATGGTCACATAGATCACTTGGATGAAGATCAGCAGCACCATGACCGGGGCGTTCAGCGGGTCGGACACCGCGTTCATCGCCGCGTACAGCGGCACGTAGGTCACCGCGCCCAGCAGGCAGCCCGCGAGGATGATTCGTTTTCGTCCGATCCGGTCGGACAGCCTGCCGAACACCAAGAAGAATGGCGTGGCCAGGATCAAGGCCGCCCCGACGATCAGCGCCGATGTCTCCAGCGACACTTCCAACACTGTCTGCAAGAAGAACAGCGCGTAGAACTGCCCCGTGTACCAGACCACCCCTTGTCCAGCCGTCGCGCCGAACAGCGCCAACGCCATCAACTTCCAGGCGTTGTTGCGAAAGGCGTCCGACAAGGGCTTGGTGGAGCTCTTCCCGGAGGCCTTGAGCTTCTGGAACAGCGGCGTCTCCTTCAGGCTGAGGCGGATGTACAGAGCCATCAGCACGAGTACGCCGGACAACAAGAAGGGGATGCGCCATCCCCACGACGCGAAAGCGGCCTCGCCAACGATCCGCTCCGTGGCGATGATCACGCCAAGGGACAACAGCAGGCCGAGAGTGGCCGTGGTCTGGATGTACGCCGTGAAGTACCCGCGACGGTCATCGGGTGCGTGCTCGGCGACATAGATGGCCGCGCCGCCGTACTCGCCGCCCAGCGCCAAGCCCTGCAGCAGGCGCAGGACCACCAGGATCACCGGCGCCAGCAGGCCGATCTGCTCGTACGTG
Organism: Actinomycetota bacterium; assembly: GCA_030858865.1. Taxonomy (GTDB): domain Bacteria; phylum Actinomycetota; class Nitriliruptoria; order Euzebyales; family Egibacteraceae; genus JACCTL01. Next base: position 8,028 of record JALZLF010000068.1, read on the forward strand.
GGCAGCATGCCGATGACGAATGTCGCACCACCCATGATCGAGATCGTCATCAGGAACGTGAACTTGCGACCACGATGTCGCCGATGCGACCGAAGAACGCCGCGCCGAACGGACGAACGACGAACCCGGTGGCGAAGACCGCCAGCGTGGACAACAGCGCCACGGTCTCGTTGCCGGCGGGGAAGAACAGCGTTGAAATGATCGCCGCAAGGGTGCCGAAGATGTAGAAGTCGTACCACTCGATCATCGTCCCGGCCGAGGACGCGAAGATCACCTTCTTGAGGCTGTAGTCGTACTGCTCGCCTGCCACTGTCTGCGCCATGGGGG
>JALZLF010000169.1 GCA_030858865.1 Actinomycetota bacterium
CTGTGAGCCGCCCCGCCTGGTACTGCCTGAAAGACGTACTAGCAGGCGCGGTCGTCAAGCTGCGGCGACCGGTCGTTTTGGTAGCTCCAGACCTCGCCCGTGGGCAGGCCGGGGTGGGTAGCGCCCACGCAGTAGGACGTGGCGGTGGTGTCGGCGTCGACGCTGGTGAGGACGACACCGTCGCTCTCGGCATAGTCCTCGAACAGCGCGTCGTCTTCGAAGCCGTTGTAGGTGCCTTCGTCGGTGAAGAAGGTCTCGGCGCTCACGGCGACGTTGCGCAGGTCGCTTTGAACGGACCCACGGCGGGCGCGCTCGCGCTGGCCGAGGAACGCGGGAATGGCGATGGCGGCGAGGATGCCGATGATGATGACGACGACTAGAAGCTCGATGAGGGTGAAGCCCTCTTCGTCCTTCTTCATGCGGTCGCGGATGGCAAGAAACACGTAGCACCTCCCAGGTGCGGATGAAGCGTTGATGCAAGAGGCAGGCGTCCTTGCCACGCACGTCTCGCGCGAGGCAGCCCGGCTAGCCTTGCGGCCCCGTGGCTTTGCGTCCCCACCTCTCGGCGGGTTTGCCGTTTCTGCGCCTGTTCCTTGCGGATGACATCCGGTCATTCGGTCCCTGGGAAGCCCGCCTTTAGCACTTCGCCAAGAAAGACGCCCGCTGCGACCTGCCAACGTTCAGCGCTGGCAGATGGGTCGGACGGTCGTTACTCGATCAGCTCGAAGATCTTGAACATCGGCATGTACAGGGCGATCACCATGCCGCCCACGATGCCGCCGAGCACACCGATCATGAGCGGTTCCAGCATGGCGGTCAGTGACTCGGTCGTGGAGGTCACTTCGGAGTCGTAGAAGTCGGCGATCTTGCCCAGCATGGTGTCCATGGCGCCGGTCTCCTCGCCCACCGCGATCATCTGCACCACCATGGGGGGGAACACGGCGTGGGAGGACAGCGGCGCGGCGACGCTTTCGCCTTCCTTGACCGACATCTTCACGTCGTTCGTGGCGTTGCCGATCACGCCGTTGTTCACCGTGTCGGCGGTGATCTCCAGCGCCGTGAGGATCGGCACGCCTGCCGTCAGCAGGATCCCGAAGTTCCGCGAGAAGCGGGCCAGGGCGATCTTGTGGAACAACCCGCCGAACACCGGCACCTTCAGCTTGAAGCGATCCAGCTGCAGGCGGACGTGTGGCTGCTTGCGAGCTTGCAAGAAACCCTTCCAGGCCACGATCGGCAGCAGCAGGATGATGTACCAGAACGATCGGATCATGCCGGAGAGGGCCACCAGCACGCGGGTGGGCAGGGGCAGCGTGCCGCCAAGCGAGTCGAACATGGCGGAAAAGGTTGGCACGATGAACACCAGCATCACGCCGGTCAGGAAGATGGCCATGACGAGCACGACGACCGGATAGGTCAGGGCCGACTTGACCTTGCGGCGCAGGTCAAGGTCTTTTTCGAGCGTCTCTGCGATGCGCAACAGCACCGAGTCCAACAGGCCGGCCGTCTCACCAGCGCGCACCATCGCGATGTAGAGCTTGGGAAAGGCCTCGTGGTCCGCCATGGAGACCGAAAGGGCGCGGCCCTGCTCCACGTTGTTGCGAACCTCGCCGAGGATGCGCGCCAGCTCGGGGTTGTCGGTCTGCTCGGCGGAGATGTTCAACGCCCGGATGAGCGACAGCCCGGAATTGATCATCGTCGAGAACTGGCGCGAGAAGATGGCCAGGTCCTTGAGCCCGACCTTCTTGCCGAAGCCGGGGATCGTGATCTCTTTCTTCAGACCCGTCGTCTTGACCTCGCTGATCGAGACGGGGGCGAAGCCCATCTCGCGCAGCTTGGTGGCGACAATGCGCTGGTCGGGCGCATCCAGGGTGCCGTTGCGCGTCTTGCCCGCGCGGTCGCGGACCGTGTACTGGAAGGTCGTGGCAGTGGCCATGGGTGGCTGCTCCTGAGGGCTAGGCCCGCCCGCAGAGGCGGTTGAAGTCGGGAACGCTGGAAGCGCGTTCCATCGCGGTGTCGTAGGTCACCTTGCCGGCGATCACCATGTTGGCCAGCGACTGGTCCATCGTGATCATCCCGTGGTTCTTGCCGGCCTGGATCGACGAGTACATCTGGTGGGTCTTGCCCTCGCGAATGAGGTTGCGGATGGCGGAGTTGGCGACCATCACCTCGCAGGCCGCGACACGGCCCTTCCCGTCAATGGTCGGGAGCAGCTGCTGGCACACGACGCCCTGGAGCGCGCCGGCGAGCATCACGCGGATCTGCTCCTGCTGGTGGGGAGGGAACACGTCGACGATGCGGTCCACGGTCTGCGGGGCGTCCTGGGTGTGCAGGGTCCCGAACACCAGGTGTCCGGTCTCGGCGGCCGTCAGCGCAACCTGGATCGTCTCCAGGTCACGCATCTCCCCCACGAGGATCACGTCGGGGTCCTGGCGCAGCACGTGCTTGAGCGCGTTGGCGAAGCTGCGGGTGTCGGTGCCGAGCTCGCGCTGGTTCACCACCGAGCGCTTGTGCTTGTGCAGGAACTCGATCGGATCCTCCACCGTCATGATGTGGCAAGCCCGCTCGCGGTTGACGACGTCGATCAGGCCGGCCAACGTGGTGGACTTGCCCGACCCCGTCGGACCGGTGATCAGGACGAACCCACGCGGCAGGTGCGCGAAGTTCGTCACCTGCGTCGGGATGCAAAGTTCCTCGATCGACTTGATCTCGTAGGGAATCGCGCGCATCACCGAGCCCATGGTGTTGCGCTGCTGGAACACGTTGACCCGGAAACGTGACTTGCCAGGAACGCTGTAGGACAGGTCGAGCTCCAGCTCGTTCTCGAACTGCTCGCGCTGGCGCTGGGTGAGAATTCCGTAGATCGCCTGCTGGATGTCCTTGGGCTTGAGGACGGGGTAGCCCTCCAGCGGCTGCAGCGAGCCATGCACTCGGATGCTGGGCGGGATCCCCGCAGTCAGGTGAAGGTCAGAGCCGCCCATCTCGAGCAGGCTGATCAGCACGCCGTTGAGGTCGAGCGACGCCTCCTGCTCGTACATCAGCAGGCCGCTGGCATCGTTTTCCGGCATCTTCAGCGCACCGTTGGCCATGGGCGTGGCGATGGCGGCGCGCGCAGGCGCCTCGGTCATGTGGGCGATGGCGGCGACCAGATCCGAGCGGACCGCCAGGCCGGCATGGACCGAGCAACCGGTCTCGGCCTTGACCCGCGCAAGGGTGGCCTCGTTCCCAGGGTCGACGACGGCGACGAGCAGGCCGCTGTCAGGCGTGAACTGCACCGGCAGGGCGGTCAGCTCCTCCGCGACGGCGCGGGGCAACAGGGCGGCGGCGGCGGGGTCGACCGCACCGGGAGAGCAGTCGGCGAACGGCAGGTCCATCTGCCGGGCGATGGCGGCCACGATCTGTTGTTCGTTGACCGCCCCCATGTCGACCAGCGTTCGTCCCAGCGACGAGCCGTGCGTCGACTGGCGGCTGACGGCGTCCGCCAGCACGCCGAAGTTGATGACTCCTTGCTCGACGAGAACGTCGCCGAGTCCCTTGCTCATCTCGTGCCCTCCGGCCATGCCGCGCGTGCCCCGTTGCCGATGCGTTCCAGGTAGGCGTCGGCGGAATCCCACCCGGCCTTGAGCACTCAAACGACGGTGCGGCCGATCTCCTCCAGGGTGGTCGACCCCGCCAGGACCTTTGCGAGGCCGTCCTCGCGCAACGTGCGCATCCCTTCCGACCGCGCCAGCTTGGTGATGTCGTCGGTGGGAGCACGCTCGGCGATCAGCCGTTCGATGCCCTGGGTGACGACCATGACCTCGTGGATGGCCAGCCGCCCGCGGTAGCCGGTCTTGGCGCAGGCACTGCAACCGACCGCCCGATACAGCAGCGGAAGCTCGCCGTCGTCGCCGGGCGGGAGTCCGGCCGCGGCGACCTCGGCGGAGCTCGGCCGGTAGGACTCGCGGCACTTGACGCACAGCCGCCGGGCCAGCCGCTGCGCCAGCACGACGTCGACCGCGGAGCCCACCAGGAACGGGTCGATGCCCATCTCGGTCAGGCGGGTGGCTGCTGAAGGCGCGTCGTTGGTGTGCAGCGTCGACAGGACCAGATGGCCGGTCAAGGCTGCCTCCATGCCCATCTGTGCCGTCTCGTGGTCGCGCATCTCCCCCACCAGCACGACGTCGGGGTCCTGTCGCAGGATGGACCGCAGCGCCCCGGCGAAGGTCAGGCCGGCACGCGGGTTGACCTGCACCTGGTTGACGCCGGCCAGACGGTATTCGACGGGGTCCTCGACGGTGACGATGTTCACCGTCGGCCTGTTGATCACGTTGAGGGTGGCGTACAGCGTGGTCGACTTGCCCGAGCCGGTCGGGCCGGTCACCAGGATCATGCCGTAGGGCTTGCGAAAGCTCCGCTCATAGCGCTCGTAGTTGGGCGCCGCGAAGCCGAGGTCGGTCAACTCCAGCAGGATCGACGTCTTGTCCAGGATCCGCATCACGACCTTCTCGCCGTAGACGGTCGGCAGCGTCGAGACGCGAAGATCGATGGCCTTGCCGCCGGCCCGCAAGCTGATCCGCCCGTCCTGGGGCACGCGACGCTCCGCGATGTCCATCTCGGCCATGATCTTGAGCCGGCTGACGACCGCCGCCTGGATCTTGCGGGTCTGGGTTGTGACCTCCAGCAGCACGCCGTCGACGCGGTAGCGCACCCGCAGGTCGCGTTCGCGGGGTTCGATGTGGATGTCGGAGGCGCGATCCAGCACCGCTCGGGCGATCAGCGCGTTGACGAACTTGACGATCGGTGCCTCGTCAACGACGCCCTTGAGCGTCGCCAGGTCAGCCATGTCGTCGTCGTCGACGCCGAGCTCACCGGCGGCCTCCTCCACCGAGTCGCCGAGGCGGGCGTAACGGTCGATGGCGGCCACGATGTCGCTGCGGACGCCGACGACCGGCCGGCAGTCGCGCCCCGTCACGCTGCGGATGTCGTCGAGCGCGACGACGTTGGACGGGTCACTCATGGCCACCACGAGGGCGCCTGACGCGTCAACGCCGATCGGCAGGACCGCGTGGCGGCGGCACAGCGCCTCCGGCACCAGCCCCGCGGCCACAGGGTCGATCTCGCGCTCGGCCAGGTCGACGAACTCCACCCCCAGAAGCGTGGCCAGCGCCGCCACCAAGCTGGCCTCGGTGGCCAACCGCAGCTCGATCAGGACGCGACCCAGCGACTTGCCCGAGCGCTGCTGCTCCTGCTCGGCGCGAGCTAGCTGCGAGCGCGTGATGACCTGCTCGCTGAGGAGCACGTCAGACAGCTGGCGGGCTGGGGTGGGCATCGCCGCGTCTATTCCTCGCGCCAGCTAGCCACGTCGTAGGCCCCCACGCCGGATGAGCCAAGGGTGTCGTCGAAATGAAACTCCCAGTTGCCGACGTTGTCGACGCTGCCACACACCAGCGAGCCGTACACATCCACCCCGGCGCCGCCCCCGCCGCCGTCGGTGCCGCACCGAGCTCGGGGGGCGTAGACGACGCCGGAGAACATCGACTGGCTCTTGATGAAGATGTCACCGCCGCCTTGGTCCAGGTCGCTGGCGCTGTAGATCTGCAGCGAGGAAGCCAGTGGGCGTACGGCGCGTGGGTCGTTCTTGTCGCACACGACTCCTGCGGTGGACGCACCCCCACAGTTCACCTTGCTTCCAGAGCTCGGAATCGTCACATAGTCGCGTACAAAGATGACAACCGGTGAGTCCGGGTCCATGGCTGCGGCGTCCAGCGTTGCGTCGCCCTGAAACTCCACGCTCGCATAACAGTAGAAGTTCGTTGCGGCAGGATCCCGCGGGTCGGGCTCCACAGGGTTCGTGTCATATGGCGACAGGACCGCTCCGTTCGGAAAGATCTTGTTCTGGGTGATGTCCTCGATACCGTCGCCGTCGCGGTCTTGGCCTGCGCAGGCGGCAAGCCTGTCGTCGATGAAGGACATCTCGACGTCCGAGGCATAGTCCAGTCTGTAGCCAATGGTCTTCACCGTGTCCGGTGCGATGCAGGGGCTGCCGGCGCTCTCGCCGTTGCAGCGGTCTCCTCCCGGGTCGGTCGACGTCACGCCTTGACCCGGGTTGTCATCCCAGTCGTATAGCAAGATGTGCTTGATTTTGGGATTGCCCGTGACGTCGATGGCCTCGTTCGAGCCGAGGCCACCGTTGCCGGTCCCGTAGAGGCTCTGGTAGCTATTGCCGTTGGTGCTGCCCCAGCGGCACTGCTCTGCCGGTGTGGTGCAGGTGCCACTGTTGTAGGAGTCGATCTGGCTGCTCGTACCGCTCAGGGCCACCAGTTGATCTCCGAACGCGCCCGGAAAGAAGCGCGCCCGTTCCTCGATGGTGGCGATGACCACGCGGTCACGGCCGACCAGGTCGCCAGTCGAGGTCACCTGCCACTCTCGTGGCGCCGTTTGTTCGGCGTACCACTCGTAGTCCGTGTCGTCGATGGTGCCGCTATAGCTCGGCGTTCTCGGCGGGTTCGGCGCGGGCTGGGCGGTGAGGGCGGCCTCCAGCTGCTCGGGGGCGGCGTTGAGCTGGTAGAGCGCCTGCTGCACGCCGGCATCGGCACCGTGCAGCACCTCGGTGAAGTCACGGTCGAAGCGTGCAGCCCGCTGGCCGGTGATGGTGGTGCTGACCGTGACGGTGATCAGGGCCGCCACGATGATCGCGGCAAGCAGTGCGAGCGGCATGGAACCGTCGTCGTTGGTCAAGCGCGCCGGTGTGAAACCGGTCAGCCGAGGCATGGGTCCTCCTGAAGTCGTCATGACGCGCAGTTGGTCCGGTTGCGGGCGCTCAGCCGCGTCATCACGGTGATGTCGTCCTGCTCGGGCAGGTCACGGGTGATGGTCAGGGCGAGACCAACCACTCCCCTGGGGTCGCTGGTCGCCTGGTTTTCCGTATCGACGTAGCTGAACGCAGCAGTGTTCGTGACGTCACGGATCAGGGGGGCGTCGGCGACCGTCACCCAGGTGGCAGTGGCGGTGTCGTAGCGCTGGCGCTGCTCGGACAACTCCTGCGTCGCGGTGTCCAGGGTGTAGCGGTATCGCCAGAGTGTGTCTTGACGCTCGCTGTCGACGGTCACCTGGGTCGGCGTGCTGGTGCGCACGGGACAGGCAGCCCGCAGTTCACGGCCGATGCGCGCCACGCTCTTTTCCAGGTCGGTGAGCGCAGCGACGCGGTCCTGCGCCCGACGGGTGGACTGCATGCCCTGCACGACGGAATTGGTCACGACACTGCCGATGACCCCGAGCAGGACCATCACGACCAACAGTTCGGGCAGCGAATACCCGCCTTCGACACGCAGCCGTGCGGCCACCGATCTCAGCATGAGACTCTGGAGACCGTGTGATCGCTGCTGGCAGGCATGGCGTTAGCCTGGTCGGAGCCGCGTGTTGCCGTGATCGTCACTCGGCTGAATGCGTTGTTCGCGGTCGTGAACTTGTGCGTATTGTCGTTGCCGGGATACACGATCTTGAACTGAGCGCCGTCGGGCGTGGGGCCTACCGGGGAAAGTGCCGCGGTTGCGGGTCCGCCGTTGTTCCAGGTGGCCGACACTGAGTCGCTGGTGGTTACCCCGCGAACATCGACGGTGACGGCGAGCCCGCCACACAGCCGGCTGGTGTTGCTCCTGACGGTGATCGGGCTCTGATTGACGTTTACCGAGACGATCTGCACCACGTGAAGGAACAGCGCCCGTTTCTGCGCAGAGCGCACGACGCCAGTGGCGCTGGTGGCTCGGACGGTGAACGCTGTCTCACCGTTGGCGAACGTATCTTCACCGGCCAGGATCGTGCGAGTCCAAATGCGCTGGTCCGAGCTGACCATCGGCAGCTGGCGCAGCGTCCCGTCGCGATTGGTGTATTCCAGATATGCTGCGGCCGCTTCCCGAGTCGTCGTCGCTTCGAAGCTGATTTGCTGGACGTTCGTGTTGTTGACCGAATCCAGACCGACTTGGTCGGGCTCGAGCATGGTGAAGAGCACGCTGAACGCTTCCGCTGGCCGCTCTCGTGCGTTGGGAGCCCGCAGCGCCTCAAACCGCATTTGTCGCGAACCGCCACGAGACTGCCAATCCAGGGTCGTCAAGAAACGCTTGTAGTCCCGCGTGTTGCTGTCCTGGTCGCTGCCGGCCGTGCCGTCGCTCGCGTCGTCGACCCAGCTGATCTCGGTTCGCGCGTCGTAGGTCACACCGTCGCGCGTGACGGTGCAGGACGGCAGCGGCGGGACCGTTTGCTCACACGGCAGCGCGGACGCAGAGCGGCTGCCCGACAACAAGACGGTTCCCGCGGGCGGTGTAAGCGGAGCGAAGTCCCCGGCGTAGAACCCCGTCTTGTCCCACTCGCTTCCGTGCAGGTGCTCGGTCATCTCGTTAGCCAGCGCGGTGGCACGCACGAGCTGCTCGTCGCTGTTGAGGGCGGTCAGCGAGGTAATGGTCGCACCGGCCATTGCGGCGAACGCCACGGCGACGATGAGCATCGCGATCATCATCTCGATCAACGAGATCCCGTCCTCAAGTGAGAGGCGTAGGCGGAGCCAGGTCAAGGCAGGGGGTTGGTGGGAACTGGCGGCTGGCATCCAGACAAGTATCGGCGCGTGCGACCCTGTGGTTGAGGGGTGATTGCCGGGGTCAGACGGGCATACGAGGGGGCGAGTCGAGGTCGTCGGCCAACACGTAACGCAGTTCGAGCAGCAAGTCTGGACGCCGAGCGCCTCGGGCGGCTCGGGCGCCCGACGAGGTGGCGGGAACGTCGGCGAGGTGGCGAGAGCGCCGGCGAGGCAATGGCTGGTGTCGCACCGTGACGATCGCGGGTTTGTCTCGAGGTCCATCTCCGCACTGGCGTCGATCTCTTTCGGCTGCACAGCGCCTGAAGCTGGCCACGAGCTACGGCAGTTGCCACTGCCCCAGTCCGCTATCTGCTGGCGGTGGTCAGCCCCCGCGGGGGCCGGCGACGAAGCCAGGCTCCTGGCCGTTGACCAGCTGCTCGAGCAATGCGCGGGTCTGCTCGTCGGATTCGGTCGCGGCCTGGCCGCCGTCGGCAGGCTCGACGAGCGCGAGGTCAGCGGGCG
>JALZLF010000172.1 GCA_030858865.1 Actinomycetota bacterium
GGCCGGCTCCGTCACGCCGGCGGTGAGTGCCCCCACCAGCGCCCGCCCGGCCGCCGCGGCGCCGCTGAGACCCGAGGCGCCGCCCACCGCGTCCTTTCCGGTGCGCACCGTCCCGCACGGCCCATGGGCGTACCTGAAGCTCGCCGGCGGCTGTGACCGGGTCTGCACCTTCTGCGCCATTCCATCGTTTCGCGGGCGCTTCGCTTCCCGGCCCCTGCTGGAGGTGGTCGCCGAGGCGCGCTGGCTGGTCGCCCAAGGCGTGCGCGAGCTGGTGTGCGTCAGCGAGAACACCACCAGCTGGGGCAAGGACCTGCCCGGCGGTCGGCGCAGCCAGGTCGACCTGATCCACGCCTTCGAGGGCATCGAAGGGCTGGAACGCGTCCGGCTGCTGTACCTGCAGCCGGCCGAGATCATCCCCGCGCTGCTCGACGCCATGGCCAGTAGTCCGGTGGTCGCCGGCTACTACGACCTCTCCCTCCAGCACGCCAGCCCGCCGGTGCTGGCGCGGATGGCTCGCAGCGGCGGCGCCGAGCGGTTCCTGCGGCTGCTCGCCGGCATCCGCGCGCGGGATCCGCAGGCGGTGTTCCGCTCGTCGTTCATCACGGGCTTCCCTGGCGAGACCGAGGCAGACGTCGATGTCGTCGAGCAGTTCCTGATCGACGCCCGGCTGGACTGGACGGGCTTCTTCGCCTTCTCGGTCGAGGACCAGACACCATCGGCGACGATGCCCGACCAAGTCGACGCGGCCGTCGCCCGTGCGCGGCGGAATCGGCTGACCGAGGTGGCCGAGGCCGTCGCCGCCGACGCGGCCGACGGCTTCGTGGGCAGGAGGCTGTCGGTCCTGGTCGAGTCGGTCACCGGTTCGGAGGCGGTCGGCAGGTCCTACCGGGAGGCGCCCGACACCGACGGCGAGGTGCGCATGAGGGGTTGTGGCGTGCCGGTCGGGCAGATGGCGACGGTCGAGGTGGTCGCCGCGGAGGGCGTGGACCTGATCGCCGAGCCGGTGACGGCTCCGGGACCTCGGGCTTGAGCAAGCCGGCGGCTCCGACTGGGCGGGCCGGGCGAGCGACGGCGCCGGAGCCCTCGTGGTTGAACTGGGCCAACGCCCTGACGCTGCTGCGGGTTCTGCTGGTCCCGGTGATCGCCTGGCTGCTGGTGGCCGGCGGCGAGTCGCGGCAGTGGTGGGCCTTCGGCATCTTCGTGTTCGCCGCGTTGACCGATTCCATCGACGGATGGGTCGCGCGCCGCTCGCTGGGCGTGACGCGCTGGGGCCAGCTGGCCGACCCGGCGGCGGACAAGGCGCTGATCGTCGGGAGCCTGGCTGTGCTGGCCTTCCTCGGCCGGCTGCCGTGGTGGGCGGTCGCGGTCATCGTGGTGCGCGAGGTGGCCGTGACGCTGCAGCGCACAATGCTGCTGCGGTCCGGCCATGTCATGCCCGCCAGCCGCTTCGGCAAGGCCAAGACGGTGTCGCAGGTCGTCGCCGTCACGCTGTATCTGTTCCCGTCCGGGCCCAGCTGGTTCGCAGACGGTGCGCTGATGGTGGCGGTCGCGCTGACGGTGGCCTCAGGGGTGGAGTACGCCTTCCGGGGCAGAAGGCTGGTGCGCGGTGCCTGAGACGTCTGCGGAGATCGTGGCCGTCGGTAGCGAACTGCTCCTGGGCGAGCACGTCGACACCAATTCGGCGTGGATCTCCTCGCGTCTGGCCGAGGTTGGTGTCGACGTCTACCGCCACACCACCGTCGGCGACAACGTCGGGCGGATGGTCGACGCCCTGCGCCAGGCCTGCGGCCGGGCGCGGACGGTCATCGTCACGGGCGGTCTGGGACCCACGGCTGACGACCTCACAAGGGTCGCCGTCGCGCGCCTGGCGAACGTCGAGCTGCACCGCCACGCCGAGATCGTGGCCTACCTGCGCGAACACTTCCGCCGCGGCGGGCGGCAGATGCCGGCCAGCAACCTGCTGCAGGCCGACATCCCCGCTGGCGCTGTCGTGCTCCAGCCCGTCGGCACAGCGCCGGGGTTCGCGATCGACATCGACGGCTCCACGGTGTGGTGCGTGCCCGGCGTTCCGAGCGAGATGAGGGTGATGGTCCAGCGCGACGTCATCCCGCGGCTGCAGCGCCTTGGTGCCGCCGCGGCCACGGTCAGCCGGGTGGTGCGCACCAGCGGGATGGCCGAGTCGGCCGTGGACGAGGCCTGCGCCGCGGTCACCCGGCGTCTCGAGGCCACGGGCAACCCGACGTTGGCATTCCTGGCCTCGCGCGGTGAGACGCGTGTCCGGCTGACGGCCAAGGCGCCGGATCGCCACGCCGCGCTGGCGCTGCTTGCCCCGCTGGTGGACGAGCTGCTGGAGCTGCTGGGCCCGGCCGTCGTCGGCCTCGACGACGAGGGTGTACAGGAGGCGGTGGCACGGCAGCTGCGGCGGTTGCGACTGACCCTGGCGGTGGCGGAGTCGATCACCGGTGGTGGTGTCGGCGCGCGGCTGGTGACCGTTGCGGGCGCCAGCGACTGGTTCGCAGGCGGTCTGGTGACCTACGCCACCGAGGCCAAGACCCGGCTGGCGGACGTGAGCCCTTCCCTGCTGGAAGCCTTCGGGCCCGTGTCACAACAGACTGCGGTGGCACTCGCCGAGGGCGCGCGCGCGCGCCTGGAGGCCGACGTCGGATTGGCTGTGGTCGGGGTCGCCGGTCCCACGACGCAGGGCGGTCAGCCCGTGGGGCTGACCTGGGTGGCGACCGCGCTGCCCGACGGCTCGTCGCGCGCCACCAACCGCAGGCTGCCAGCTCGGTCCCGTCCCGACGTGCAGGAGTTCGCCGTCTCCATGGCCTTGGACTTCTTGCGCCGGCAGCTGGCCGAGCTGGCATAGCCCGTGCGGCTGTTCGTGGCGGTCGCTGTGGACGCGCAGGTGCGCGCCGCCGTCGAGGCGGCGCTGGCGCCGGCGCGTGCGCGGACCCCGCAGCTGCGGTGGGTCGACCCGGGGAGTTGGCACATCACGCTGGTGTTTCTCGGCAGCGTTTCCGACCCGGTCGCCGGCGAGGTGCGCGCGGCCGTGGGAACAGCCTGTGAGGATGCCGCGCCGCTGGAGCTGGCCCTTGAAGCCGAGCTGGGGACGTTCGCGTCCGGCGTGCTCTGGGCGGGCCTGCGCCCGCAAGCGGGCCTGTCCACCTTGGCTCACCGCGTGCGCCAGGCGCTGCGCGACGTGACTCCGACGCCCGACGCCGGCCGCGAGTTCCGCGCCCATCTGACGCTGGCCCGAGCCGACCGCGGCAGGCGGGTCCCGGATGAGTTGGCGGCAGCGGTGCGGTTGCCACCGCTGTCGTGGATGTGCGACGAGGTGGCCTTGCTGCAGTCGCTGCCGTCGTCGCGCGGCAGCCGCTACGCGAAGCTGCACGGCTGGCGACTGTCGGGAGCGGATGCGTGACGATCGAACGTTTGTTCGCTAGGATGCCGCCATGCCGCCCTACCGCTTGGCGGCATGAAGACGCATCCACAGCAGCGACCAGATCGTCGAGCGTCTGTCACACCCCGCGACTACGGTGACGCAACATCTTCCTTCCCAACATGAAAGGCATGCCGGTGGAGCGCGACAAGGCCCTGGACATGGCGCTCGGCCAGATCGAGCGGCAGTTCGGCAAAGGCTCAATCATGCGAATGGGCGCCGACGCGATCGTCAAGATCGCGTCGATTCCCACGGGCGCGTTGAGCCTCGACCTAGCCCTGGGGATCGGCGGGCTTCCTCGCGGGCGCGTCATCGAGATCTTCGGTCCAGAATCGTCAGGCAAGACGACGGTGGCGCTGCACGCCATCGCCGAGGCCCAGAAGGCCGGCGGGATCGCCGCCTTCATCGACGCCGAACACGCCTTGGATCCTGGCTACGCCCAGCGACTGGGCGTGGACGTCGAGGCGCTGCTGGTCTCCCAGCCCGACACGGGCGAGCAGGCGCTGGAGATCACCGACATGCTCATCCGGTCGGGAGCCATCGACATCGTGGTGGTCGACTCGGTGGCGGCGCTGACACCGCGCGCCGAGATCGAAGGGGAGATGGGCGACACCCATGTCGGTCTCCAGGCCCGCCTGATGAGTCAGGCCTTGCGCAAGCTCGCCGGCACGCTCAGCAAGTCGCACACCAGCGCGGTCTTCATCAACCAGCTCCGCGAGAAGATCGGGGTGATGTTCGGGAGCCCGGAGACCACCCCCGGCGGAAGAGCCCTCAAGTTCTACTCGTCCGTGCGCTTGGACGTGCGCCGTATCGAGTCGCTCAAGGACGGCACCGACGCGGTCGGTAACCGCGTCCGCGTCAAGGTGGTCAAGAACAAGTGCGCCCCGCCCTTCCGCCAAGCCGAGTTCGACATCATGTACGGCGAGGGGATCTCCCGAGAGGGCTCGATCCTTGACGTCGGCGTGGAACACGGGCTCGTGAAGAAGGCGGGCGCTTGGTACACCTACGACGGCGAACAGCTCGGTCAGGGCCGGGAGAACGCGCGCAAGTTCCTCAAGGAGCATGACGAGGTCGCCGCCGAGATCTACAAGAAGGTCACCGAGCTGCTCGGTCTCGTGCCGACCGACGTCACCGGAACGCAGGACGACCTGGACGAGTGACCGTCCTCATGCAGCGAAGCGGTAGGACACAAGACCTGTCGTCATGCAGCGAAGCGGTAGGACACGAGACCCCACGGTCTGACGTCGACGCCGTTGCGGGCGCCGTCGCCTTCCTGCTGCGCAGCACGCAGTTCCGGCCGCAGACCGAAGCTGAGCTGCGCGACAAGCTCGGCATCCGGCAGGTGTCGCCGGACGTGGCGGAGCGTGCTCTGGACCGTGCCCGGCAGCTGGGCGCTGTCGATGACGCCGCATTCGCTCGCGCCTGGGTCGCCGACCGCGGCGTCAAGCGAGGCTACGGGATCCCACGCCTGCGCGACGAGCTGCGTCGCCGCCTCGTGCCCGAGCAGCTGATCGACGCCGCACTGGCGATCCTGGCGGATCGCGACGAGCAGGACATTGCGACACAGCTGGCCAGCAGGCGCGCGGCCGGCTTGCCGACTTCACTCGAGCCGCCGGCGGTGGCTCGCCGGCTGCAGGGATATCTCGTGCGGCGCGGGTACGGCCCGGCGCTGGCGCAGCGGGTGGCCATCGACGTGAGCGGGTTGGACCGCTATCGATCCTGGGACTGAGCACCCGGGCAGGAACTGACCACCGGGCCGGATCCCCACAGCAACGAGCCCCGGTCCGTGTGCGGACCGGGACTCGTGCTTCCCCCCCCGGGATGACTGACGCGCCCACGTGGTCGGGCGTCCCCCCGTCACGTCCCACCTGCTGATATCTGTACCTTCCCCACCACGCGCGTGGCTCCCTCCTGGCCGGATGTCCATGCGGTCTCGGCCGGGCGTAGGCTGCCAAGACCGGAGCGGAGTTCGGAGAGCGAGCGATGGACGCGGCGCAGACCTGGCTGGTCGTGGGGATCCCGGCGCTGCTCCTCGCCTGCGCGCTGTTCTACGGGCGCTCCCGCCTTCGGACGCGACTGGGGTATGTGGCGCTGCTGGGCGCTTTTGCGGCCCTGACGGCGGTGGATCGCGCCTCGGGTGCGGTGGTGGGCGGCATCATCGCGTTGCTGTACGCCGCGGGCAGGGGAGGCCAGATGGAAAGCGAGACCAGGAACACCAGCCTGGTGGCGATGCCCGACACGGTGCGCAATCCCGTGCGCGAGGAGCCCGCAAATTCTGCATAACGTGCGCTGAGCGCACGGATCTTCCCCCATACGGGGGAACGACTGGCCACCCTGGGTGACAAACAGGTAAACCGACACCTGCTTGTTGCCCTCCTTATCGTTCGGTGGCTCATGAAGGTATCTGCCCATACCAGCGCTCGCTCGGTCGCCGGTGCGTTCGCAGGGGACGTCCGGCAGCACGGGCGCGCCGAGGCCTATGTCGTCGGTGCGGGCGCGCTGAACCAGGCGGTCAAGGGCATCGCCATCGCCCGGACGCTGCTGGCCGAACAGGGCGTTGACCTGGTCTGCGTCCCCGCCTTCACCGAGCTGCAGATCGACGGTGAGCAGCGCACCGGCATTCACCTCGTCGTCGAGGTCCGCGACGTTGCGCCCGACCCTGTCAACGGCGGCGCTACGGAGCCGAGCCGCTGATCTCGCAAAGAGGCTGACACCGCGGGCTATCCTGCTGCCCGTGAGCACTCGTACGTACTTCATTCGCACCTTCGGGTGCCAGATGAACGTCCACGACTCCGAACGCGCCGCCGGCGTGCTCGAGACGATGGGCTACCGGCCCGCAGCCAATCCCGCCGCGGCGGATCTGGTGCTGTTCAACACCTGTGCGATCCGTGAGAACGCCGACAACAAGCTGTACGGGCAGCTGTCGATGCTCAAGCCTCTGAAGCTGGCCGACCCCGGCAAGACGGTAGTAGTCGGCGGCTGCCTGGCCCAGAAGGACCAGGGTCGCGTCGCCGAGAAGGCCCCGTGGGTCGATGTGGTCTACGGCACCCACAACATGGGCGCGCTACCCCAGCTGCTGGCGCAAGCCGACTCGGCAGCGCTGCCGGTCGTGGAGATCCTCGAGCACACCGAGATGTTCCCCTCGGCGCTGCCGGCGAGGCGGGAGGTCGCCCACCACGCCTGGGTCTCCATCTCGATCGGCTGCGACAACACCTGCACGTTCTGCATCGTTCCGCGCCTGCGTGGACCCGAGAAGTCCCGCAAGCTCGGCGACATCATCGCCGAGGTCCGTGCGCTGGTGGCCGACGGCGTCCGTGAGGTGACGTTGCTAGGCCAGAACGTCAACTCCTACGGGCGTGATCTGGTGCGCGACGGGGTCGTTCCACACGGAGGGCGGCGCAACCGCACGCTGTTCGCCGAGCTGCTGCACGCCTTGGGCGCGATCGACGGCCTGTGGCGTGTTCGCTTCACCAGCCCCCACCCCAAGGACTTCTCTTCCGACGTGTTCGCGGCGATGCGCGACGTGCCCAACGTCTGCGAGCAGCTGCACCTGCCGTTGCAGTCTGGCTCCGACCGGGTCTTGCGCCGGATGCAGCGTTCCTACCGCACCCGCCGTTACCTGGAGCTGGTCGCCGAGGCACGCGAGACCATCCCGGGGGTTGCCATCTCCACCGACATCATCGTCGGCTTCCCTGGGGAGACCGAGGACGACTTCGCCGACACCTTGGCGGTCACGTCGCGGGCGCGGTTCGATTCCGCCTTCACCTTCGAGTACTCCCGGAGGCCAGGGACCGCGGCCGTCGAGCTGGACGGCCATGTGGATCCCGCCGTGGTCAACGCCCGCTACCGCAAGCTGGCCGCACTGACCCGTGAGCTGGCGGCAGCGGGAAACGCCCGGCAGGTCGGCACGGTCGCCGAGCTGCTGATCGAAGGGCCGTCGAAGACCGATCCCCGCAAGGTCAGCGGTCGCACGCGGACCAACCGTCTTGTGCACGTGCCGGCTGGAGCGGATAGCCGGGTGGGCTCGCTGGTCAACGTCCGGTTGACGCACGCGGCGTCGTACTACCTGCTCGGGAAGGTGGTGGCCGACCGCGCCGCGGAGCCCGTGGGCCCGCCAGCGGTTGGGCCGTCCCAGCGGTGATCGTGGGGGCGGCTGTCGTTCCCAGCACGCCGCTGCTGCTTCCCGACGTCAGCCTGACCACACCCCAGGGGTTGGAGCCGGTCCGCAGGGCCGCCGCCGCGGCCCTGGCAGGTCTGTGCGGAGCCGAGGTCGTCACGCTCCTCGCCGAGGGCACGCCGGGCCTGCATCAGGCCGGCACCGCGTCGCTGGCCGGCATCGGCCGGGGGGACCTCACCGGCGCGGTGACAGCCGACGAGTCCCTGCTGACGGCGGTCAGCAACGCCACGCGCTACCCCATCCTGCGCGACGGGCCACTGACCGGGGGGCTGTCGGTGCTGGCGATGCTGCTGGGGTCTGCGACGCCGGTCGTGCCCGTCACGGTGGCGGGAACCGCGCGCTTCGACGAGCTCGTGAGTGTCGGCGCCGGGATTGCTCGCGCGCTGGGCCGTCCGGGGCTTCGAGCCGCGGTCGTGGCGGCAGGGGACCTGTCGGGAGGGTTGGGCAAGCGGTCGCCGCTGTACGAGGTCGAGGGCGCGGTCGCCTGGGACGAGCGGGCTGTGGCTGCCGTTGACGGCGGCAGGCTGGACGAGCTCGGCCGGCTCGGGCCGCGGGAGGCCCGGCGCGTCGGGGCGCTGGGATGGGCGCCGTTGTCGGTGCTGCACGGGGTGCTGGCACAGTTCCGTGTCGGCATGGTGGCACGGCATTACTCAGCGCCCCTCGGGGTCGGCTACCTCGTCGCGCAAGGCGGCTGACGCGCGTGGCCGCTGCCTGCGTCCTGGCGCTCGTCGGACCGACGGGAACCGGCAAGTCGGGCGTGGCCTTGGACGTGGTCCACGCCGCCGCCGGTGGCGGTGGGCCGCCGGTCGAGATCGTCGCCGTGGACGCGTTCACGGTGTATCGCGGCATGGACATCGGCACCGCCAAGCCAACCGCACAACAGCGGGCTGGGGTGCGACATCACCTCGTCGACGCGCTCGACCCATGGCAGGACTGCTCGGTCGAGTGGTTCCAGCGCAGCGCCCGGGCCGCGATCGCCGAGGTGCTCGAACGGGGCGCGACCCCGTTGTTGGTCGGCGGCTCCGGGCTGTACTTCCGCGCGGTCGTGGACCCGCTGGAGTTTCCTCCCACCGATCCGGCGGTGCGCGCGGCAGTGGCCCGCCACTACGGCGATGACGCCGGCAAGGCGCACGCGGCGCTGCTCGCGGTGGACCCCGAGGCCGCGGCGCGGATGGACCCGGCCAATCTGCGTCGTGCGGTGCGCGCCCTGGAAGTCGTGCAGCTCACGGGCCGTCCATTCAGCGCGTGGCGCCAAGCCTGGGACAACTGGGAACCGCTGTACGCGGGACTTCGAACCGTCGGTATGCAGGTGGCGCGGCCCGCCCTGGCGGCGCGGCTCGACGACCGCGTGGACGCGATGGTCGCGGCCGGCCTGGTCGACGAGTGCCGGGCGCTGGCCCGCCGTCCCCTGTCCGTGACCGCGCGCCAGGCGATCGGCTATGCCGAGATCCTGGATCACTTCGACGGCCGCTGGGATCTGGACGACGCCGTCGCAACCATCAAGCGACGCACCCGCCGCTACGCCGCCCGCCAGGAGCGCTGGTTCGCCCGAGACCCACGGCTACGATGGGTGCCTCCACCCCAGGCGCCCGAGGTGTTGCTGGCGGCATGCAGTTCGTGAAGGTCCACGGTGCGGGCAACGACTTCGTCTTGCTGCCCGACCCGCAGGATGCCCAGCCGCTCACGCCTGGTGTGGTGCGGGAGTTGTGCCGCGCACATCTTGGCCTGGGTGCCGACGGCGTGATCCGCGTCGCGCCGCCGCGCGAGGGCGTAGACGCCGACGTGTTCATGGACTACTGGAACGCCGACGGCAACATCGCCGAGATGTGCGGCAACGGCGTGCGCTGCGTGGCCAAGTATCTTGCCGACCGTAACCTCGCGGGCAACGGGATCGTGACGGTCGACACCCGTGCCGGCGTGAAGGCCGTGCAGGTCTTTCGCGACGGGAACGGTCTCGTCGACCGCGCGCGCGTCGACATGGGACCGCCGGTGGTCGGCAAGGTTGACGAGCCTCTGGACATCGGCGGTGCCACCGTCGGGATCACGACCCTGTCCATGGGCAACCCCCATGCGGTGCTGGTGGTCGACGACGTGGCGTCGGAGCCCCTGGCCGAGCTGGGGACGCGCATCGGTCGCCACGAGGCCTTCGCCGAGGGCACCAACGTCGAGCTGATCCAGATTCTGGATCGCCGGACGGTCCGCGGACGCATCTGGGAGCGTGGCGTTGGGGAGACCATGGCCTCGGGCACGGGCGCCTCGGCGATGGCGGTCGCGGCGGCCGTCCTTGGACTCGCCGAGCGGCAGGTGACCGTGGCGCTGCCCGGTGGCGAGCTTGACATCGACTGGTCCGACGCGACGCTGTGGGTCACCGGACCCGCGGTGGAGGTGGCGACGGGGAATTTGGACGAGACGTGGCTGAAGAGCATCCGCTGAACGGCGGCGACGAGCACGAGACCGACCTGTTGGTGACGCGCGCCCAGCGCCGACGCGAGCAGGCGCAGCGCATCGAGGAAGGGGCTCCCCGTGAGGGTGTTGCCATCTTCCGCCCGGTCGAGCGTGCGGTGCTCGTGGCCCTGCACCGCAGCGGGCACGGCGTCCACGAGGTCGACGCCTCACTGGACGAGCTGGAGCTCCTCGTTGACACCGCGGGCGCGGTGGCGGCCGGACGCATCATTCAGAAGCGCAATGTGCCGGACGTCGCCACGTTCATCGGCCGGGGAAAGGTCGCCGAGCTCAAGGCGCTGTGCCGCTCGCTGGACGCTGACGCCGCGATCTTCGACGACGATCTGTCGCCGGCGCAGCAGCGCACCTTGGAAGAGCGGCTCGGCGTCAAGGTGCTGGACCGCACCATCGTGATCTTGGACATCTTTGCCAAGCATGCGTCCAGCCGTGACGGCAAGGCGCAGGTTGAGCTCGCGCAGTTGTCCTACCTGTTGCCGCGGTTGCGTGGCTGGGGCGCCTCGCTGTCGCGGCAGGCCGGCGGGGGAATCGGTGCTCGGCGCGGGCCGGGAGAAACCCAGCTGGAGGTCGACCGCCGCAAGATCAACCGGCGCATGACCAAGCTGCGCTCCGATCTTCGGGAGCTTGCGTCAACGCGGCGGCTCAAGTCCAAGGACCGTGAGCGCCATGGTGTCCCGACGGTCGCGCTGGTCGGCTACACCAACGCGGGCAAGTCGACGTTGCTCAACCGGATGACGGGATCCTCGGTGCTGGTCGCCGATCAGCTGTTCGCGACGCTGGACACGACGGCCCGCCGCCTGCCGTTGCCCGACGGCAGGGAGGTGGTCGCCACAGACACCGTCGGCTTCGTCAAGAAGCTGCCGACCCAGCTGGTCGAGGCGTTCAAGTCGACGCTGGAGGACACGCTGCGAGCCAACCTGCTGTTGCACGTGGTGGACGCCGCCCACCCGGAGGCCGAGGCCCAGGTTCTGGCGGTGGACCGCGTGCTGGCCGAGATCGGCGCCGACGCCATGCGTCGTGTCCTGGTGTTGAACAAGGCCGACGTGGCCGACCGTGACACGGTGCTGGGACTCGAGCGGCAGTTCGCCGGGGCGGTCGCGGTCTCGGCGGTCACCGGCGAGGGGATCGACCGGCTGGTGGCCAGGATCGCCGAGCTGCTTCCGCCCGCCCGGCGGGTGGTCGAGGCTGTGGTGCCGTACGCGCATGCGGAGCTGGTGGCCGCGGCGCACCGTGACGGGGAGGTGCTCAAGGAGGAGCATCGACCCGAGGGCACCTACGTGATGGCCAGCGTCGGGCGGTCCACCGGGAAGGCGTTGCGCCCCTATGCCAGCAGCGACGGCTGGCTGGGAACCCCGGAGGCCGATCCCGGCTAGCCCCGCGAGGCCGATCTGCGCGCCACCGCTTTCGGCTACTCGAGCGCTAGAGGCTGCGCAGGACTGCCACGACCCGGCCGAGGATGGCTGACTGATCGTCGGCGTGCAGGGGGATCGGCTCGTATGCCGGGTTGGCGGGGTCCAGGAAGACCTCGCCCGACATGGTGCGACGGAAGAACTTCACGGTGGCCTCGTCCTCGATGAGCACGGCACACATCTGGCCCTGCTCGACGGTGGGCTGCTGGCGTACCACCACCAGGTCCCCCGGCAGCACGCCGGCTTCCAGCATCGACTGGCCACGAACCCGCAGCATGAACAGCGTGCCGTCG
The DNA here is from genome assembly GCA_030858865.1 of Actinomycetota bacterium. GTDB lineage: Bacteria > Actinomycetota > Nitriliruptoria > Euzebyales > Egibacteraceae > JACCTL01. The sequence continues at coordinate 11,779 of JALZLF010000172.1, forward strand.
CCGACCAGCGTCGTCGGCAAGGCGTAGACGTCGTCGATGTGCTCCTCGGCCACGATGGGGGCACCGGCGGCGATCTCGCCGATCAGCGGCACCGCGGTGTGGCGGCCGGCAGTCATCGCCTGATGGGCGTCGGGTTGGACGCGAACTTCGATCGCCCGGGGACGCGAGGGGTCGCGCCGTAGATAGCCGCCGCGCTCCAGCGTCGCCAGCTGGCTGTGCACGCTGGAAGGCGACTTGAGCCCGACCGCGTCTCCGATCTCCCGCACGCTCGGTGGGTAGCCCCGCGTTCGTACGGCGTCGCGGATGACCTCGAGGATGCGCTGCTGCCTGCTCGTCAGTGCTGGTTGCGCCGCCACGGTCCCTCCTGGCTACGTCGGCTTGCGGACCCGCAACGTAGCCGGTCGCGCGGATGAAATCAAACACCTGTTCGATTTGCCGGTTGACGTCGAACACACGTTCGCTACAGTAGGAAAGACGAACAGGCGTTCGATGGCCGCGTGGAGCCCATCGCTCGCCACCCGTACAGGAGGCAGAGGCCGTGGCGGCAGCAGCATGGGACCTGGAACGGAAACCGGCCGGCACCCGCCCCGCAGGCCGGAGCGCGACTGCCGAGCGGCCGCGCCTCCGGTCGCGAGAGCCTTCGCGGGCGGTGGCCTACCGGCGACGGCGGCTGATCCCGGCGGCGCTCACGGTCGTCGTGGCGATCACGCTGCTGCTGGTGGGGATGTCGTCGGTCGGGAGCGGGGCGACAGCCGCGGCCGGGGTCGGCGCGGCGAACGGGGTTGTCGCCCCCGTCGAGGTGGTGGTCTCCCCGGGTGACACCATCTGGGACCTTGCCCACAGGCACGCCCCGGCGGGGCAGGACCCCCGCGCCTACGTCGTCAGGATCCTGGAGATCAACGACTTGGATGCCACCGCCCTGCTGCCAGGCAAGGTCGTGCGACTACCCTGACGACTCAACGGTGGGGCTGCCGTGGGGTGGGCCGCTGGGCCGCTGAGCCGCGGAACGGTCGGACTGCGGGGAGCTGGGCCGCTGGGTCGCGGAACGGGGGTCGCCCTCCAAGGTGGCCAGCTCACGGGCGAAGTCGTCGGTCGAGGTGAAGCCCTTGTAGACGCTGGCGAACCGCAGGTAGGCGACGCGGTCCAGCTCGCGCAGGGCCGCGAGCACCTCGCTGCCGACGACCTCGCTATCGACCTCGCGGCGACCGAGAGCGCGAACGCGACTCTCGACGACGTGCACCGCCTGCCGGACGGCGGCGGGATCGACCGGCAGGTTCTTGGTGGCCTTCTCGATGCCCGCCGCCAGCTTGACCCGCTCGAACGGCTCCAGCGCGCCGTCGCGCTTGCGCACGCCAATGGTGATCTGCTCGTTGCGCTCGTAGGTGGAGAAGCGCTGCCCGCAGGCGGCGCATTCTCGCCGGCGCCTGATCGCCGCACCGTCCTCGGCGGGACGGGAATCGATCACCTGGTTGCGCTCGGTGCTGCAGTACGGGCAACGCACGTGCGCTCCTTCGTCGAAAAAATACTTCTTGTGGATTCGTGTCGGGCTGTGGAACAGGGGTTCGGCGAGGATGGGCGGGGCCGGGCTTGGCCGCGCACTTGGCTGTCCACAGGACCGTCCCCAGCCCTGCGGTCACGCGCCACCTGTTGTCCACATCGAGACCCTCGCCGGCTGTCACACCCTGCTGTTAGCGTGCGCGTCACGCAAGGCATCATTGTTCCGTCTGCGCCTGAGTAAACCACAACATATAGTGGTTGGGTGCATCGCGCATCCCCCATCTTGGGCCACAGTCGGTAGAGGGTGCTTGACCGCCGGCCTCCGATGCGGCAGGCTCATCGACGGTAATTACAGACGTGTCGTTGGCAAGGGAGAGTGGGATGACCATCACGCAGGCAGCGCTCACGGCGGTCACGCCGCAGGGGGCAACGACCCCCGGTTTGCGGTTCGTCCGCCACTTCACCGCCGAAGGGGTTCACCCCTACGACGAGATCGAGTGGGAGCTGCGCGACGCCGTCATCCAGGACTGGCGGACCGGCGGGACCGCGTTCGAGCAGCGCGGCGTCGAGTTTCCGGTGAAGTGGTCGCTGAACGCGACGACGATCGTGTCCCAGAAGTACTTCCGAGGAACCCCGGGCACGCCGCAGCGCGAGCACAGCGTCCGCCAGATGATCGACCGGGTCGCCGACACCATCGCCCGGTGGGGCAGCGCCGAGGGCTACTTCGCCGACGAGGCCTCCGCCGAGGTGTTCAGCGCCGAGCTCAAGCACCTGCTGGTGACGCAGAAGGCCGCGTTCAACTCGCCGGTCTGGTTCAACTGCGGCGTCGAGGAGACCCCGCAGTGCAGCGCGTGCTTCATCCTGTCGGTCGAAGACACGATGAGCTCCATCCTCAACTGGTACGTCGAGGAGGGGACGATCTTCAAGGGCGGGTCCGGTTCGGGCGTCAACCTGTCGCGCATCCGCTCGTCCAAGGAGCTCCTGCGCGGTGGTGGCGAGGCCTCGGGGCCGGTGTCGTTCATGCGCGGTGCCGACGCCTCGGCGGGGACGATCAAGTCGGGCGGAAAGACCCGGCGCGCCGCCAAGATGGTGATCCTCGACGTCGACCATCCCGACATCGAGGAGTTCATCTGGTGCAAGCAGCGTGAGGAGCTCAAGGCCCGCGCCCTGCGCGAGGCCGGCTTCGACATGGACATCGACGGGTTGGACGCCGGGTCGATCCAGTATCAGAACGCCAACAACTCGGTGCGCGTCACCGACGAGTTCATGCGCGCGGTGGAGGCCGACGCCGACTTTGGTCTCAAGGCGGTCACGACCGGCGAGGAGGTCACGACCCTGCGGGCGCGCGACCTGATGCACCAGATCTCCCAGGCCGCCTGGGAGTGCGCCGACCCCGGCATGCAGTACGACACCACCATCAACGACTGGCACACCACGCCCAACGCGGGACGAATCAACGGCTCCAACCCGTGTTGCTTCGTCGGCGAGACCATGGTGGACACAGCAGACGGGCTGATCCCCTTCGAGGTTCTGTACAAGACCCACCAGGCTCGACAGCCCCTGCCTGCCGTCCGGACCT
>JALZLF010000149.1 GCA_030858865.1 Actinomycetota bacterium
CCATCGGCGCGTACATCCGAGGGCTGCTGGTCATCGGCCTTGTGGACGCCACCGCCATCGGCATCGGCCTGGTGGTGCTGCGGGTTCCGCTGGCGCTGCCGCTGGCGGTGCTGGTGTTCTTCGGGGCACTGTTCCCCATCGTCGGCGCGTTCCTGGCCGGGACCGTCGCCGTGCTGGTCGCGCTGGCGACCAACGGGCTGCCGGCCGCCCTGGCCGTCCTGATCCTCATTCTGGTGGTGCAGCAGGTCGAGGGTCACCTGCTGACGCCGATCCTGCTGGGCCGGGCCACCGCGCTGCACCCGCTGGCGGTGATCGCTGCGCTGACGGCTGGGGGAGTCCTGCTGGGTGTGCTGGGCGCGTTCCTGTCGGTCCCGCTCACCGCGAGCGCCGCCAGGGCCGTCGGCTACCTGCGCGACCGCACCGCCGCCTGACAAGGCGGTTGCCCTCTCAGCCCTCGGGAATGCTTGCCGTCCGCTCGATTCTCCGAGCTGAGAGGCCTCCGCCGTGACCGATTCCGTCCGCTTCCACTTCGATCCGCTCTGCCCGTGGTGCTACCAGACGTCGCGTTGGGTGCAGCGGCTCGCCGAGCTCGGGGAGATCACCGTGGACTGGGCGGTGTTCAGTCTGGAGATCGTCAACGCCGGGAGCGCCGAGAGCGCGCAGAAGGGCCACGCCCGCTCCGAACCCGGCCTGCGCACGGTGATCGCGGTGCGCGACGCCGAGGGTGCCGACGCGGTCGGCCGCTTCTACGCGGCGCTGGGTGCTGCCGTGCATCAGCGAGGCGAGGCCGTGGACGACCACGCCACCATCGCCAGAGCCCTGACCGAGGCCAACCTGGCTCCCGAGCTGCTCGACAAGGCGCTGGCCGACGACAGCACGTGGATCGCGGTTCAAGACGAGCACCGGGCGCTGGTCGACGGCACCCGCAGCTTCGGCGTGCCGACGATCGTGCTGGACGGTGGCGACGGCCCGGCGATCTTCGGTCCGGTCATCTCCGATCCGCCGGACGGTGACGCCGACGCGGTCGAGCTGTGGCACCACGTCGCCTGGCTGACCCGCTACGAGAACTTTTCCGAGCTGAAGCGCGAACGCAGCATCCAGCCTGACCTGCCGTCGTTCCGGCGCTGAGGCTCCGGCACCGCCAACCCGGCCGCGGCGCCCGTCAGGCGTGCCGGCGGCGGGTCAGCGCGACCGCAAGCCGGTCGCACACCGGCGTCGCCGAGTCGAAGGTGCGCTCGCCAACCCTGCGGACCGGAACCACCCCGCGGATGGCCGAGCACGCCAGCACTTCCTGTGCCGCCAGCAGGTGGTCGAGCGGCCGCGGTTCCGCAATGACGTCATCGTCGGCCACTTCCAGCAGCGTGCGGCGGGTGACCGAGTCGACGATGCCGAGGCTGACCGGTGGGGTGTACAGGCGGCGGTCGGTGACCCACAGGATGGCGAACGTCGGACCTTCCAGGACCCAGCCCTCCAGGGCCACCAGCAACGCGTCGTCGGCGCCCTGCCGCTGGGCCGCCCGGGTAGCCGCCATGTTGGGCAGGTAGGACATGGTCTTGGCGCCCGCCGGCCCGTAGGAGCCCAGCGGGCGGATCCACGGGGCCTGCTGCACGGCGAGGTGGGTGACGCTGCGCCCCGACGGCTGCGCCGCCAGGGTGAGCACGCGGGTGCCCGAGGCCGTGATGTAGATCCGCAACGCCGCGTCCCCGCTGGCGCCGCGCAACAGCTGCTCGATCTCGGCACCCAGCTGCGCCGCGTCAGGTTGCGCCAACCCAACGGCCTCAAGCGACGTGGCCAGCCGCGCCAGGTGGTCGTCGAGGCGGAACACGCGTCCCTGCCAGACGCCGACCGTCTCGAAGGCGCCGTCACCACGGGCGAAGCCCTCGTCGGTGACGGCGATCCGCGCCTGCTCCAGGGGGCAGCGCTGCCCGTTGATGCTGGCTTGAGCCTCCACCTGCCGCAGGCTACGGCACGTCCCACACCGGCGTCTCATCCCTGGGAGACCTTTTCAGCCGGCCGAGCCGGGCCCCCATCCCGGAGGGATTCAGGCCGGCCGAGCCGGGCCCCCCATCCCGGAGGGATTCGATGAAGGTGCCGACGTACACCACCGCCGGCACGGTGGGAAAGGCCGACAGTCCAACGCCGAGGTCGGCCGGCAGACAGCGCAGCGCTCCAGCGTCGCGGCCGCCGACCGTCAGCTCGCCTGCCACCACCCGGCGGTAGTCATCGACGCTGTAGTACTCACGCTGGCCGCCGGGAGCGATCCCGGCGGCGCGCACGCCCTGCGCCCCACCGATCACCCGGCCGATGACGGGCCGCGCGAGGCGTTCCTCGACCTGGACCCACCACGGTCGGCGACGCAGGACCCGCGGGCGCAACGCGAACAGCCACGACTGCGCGCCCCGGTGGCCGGCCTGCAGCCGGATGCGCAGCCCGCCAGCCTCCACGGCCACCGACTCCCCGTCCCATCCGCCGGTTATGCCGGTCACCTCGACGCGGTCGAAGCGGTACAGCGCCGCGACGTAGTTGGCGATCGCCGGCGTTGGTGCGAGCAGGACCCGCTCGCCCTCAGGGCGGCGCCACATCACGTCGACGAACGTGCCGAACGGCGAGGCACGCCACGCGCCCACGATCACCGCGTCCCCGGAGGCGAAGCCGGCACCCGCGATGCAGCCCTCGAACAGATCCCGGCTCACTGCTGAGTTCCGGGTCCTGGCGCAGCCCCCAGCGCCTCCAGCAACGCCGCGCCGACGGAGAAATCGCCGCGGCGACCCTTCCACTCGTCGCCGAGGCGGTCGTGATCGGCATGGCCCGCCGCGTCGGGCGGGCGCCCGCCCAGCGCGACAGCTGCCGCTGCGGCAAGTGCCGCCGGCGTCATCGGGTCGGAGTCGGCGGGAAAGACCTCCAGCACCTCCCACATCTCCGCCAGCGTCCGTCGCTCGCGACCAGCCGGAAAGGCGTCGAGCTGATCCTGCGAGCTCAACCCCGACAGCACGACCTCGAACAGGTCGTGGGGGTTGACGCCCCTGGGCATGCGGAACCGAGCCGGCGGGTGCAGCCGCCACTCCAGGCGCTCGCCTGCGGGGCCGTTGTCCTCCAGCCAGACCTGCCACCCGCGGACGTAGGAGTCCAGCGGCGGCCCCAGCCGGCTGTCGAGCAGCTCCACAAGGTCAGGGTCGACGCGGTAGACGCAGGTCGGTGTTGCGCCCATGCCTCTCAGTCCGGCAGCGTGATCGACGAGGTGGCGGGCGGCAGGTCAACGGTCTCCGCGGAGGCGCCGCGCCACCAGGTGACCCGCTCGGTCCGCACGACACAACCAGCTCCCAGCCTGCCGCATACAGCGATGCCGGCGAACCTGCCACCCGCCTCGGCGGTCGTCGTCGCCAGCACGCGGGTGCCGGCCTCGAGCCGCCGCCGCGGCGCCAGCGACACCGCGAAACCGGCTCCCCACACCGCGGGCTCGGCATCCAGACCACCGTGCCCATTGCGGCCGGGGCAGTCGCTGGCGAGGACGATGTGGCGCACACCCGTCAGGGCGCGGCGGACGTCGGCCGGCACCACCGACGGCAGGGCAGGAGCCAACCCGCTGTCGACGACAAGGTCGTCCACTACCAGCGACTGGTGCACGGCCAGACGGATCGCGACCTGGTTGCGCGGCAGGCGGCGCGCGGGCAGGCGTGCGGCCTGGGCGATGTAGTCGAGCACGCTGTCGGGATGGGAAGCCGCCAACGCGGCCAGCGCGGTGGACACGACGGGGCTGTGCAGCAACAGACCCAGCGGGTCATGCCCGCCGTAGACGCGTGCCGTTCCCCGGAGCACGACACCGGCGCCGGCCTCTTGGCCGACAACGGCCTGGCAGTCGGGATCCCGGCGCAGCACCCCGACCGCGACGCTGTCGGCAGGCGTCGCCAGCCACAGGGCCGAGCCGTCCGACCAGCAGGCCATCGGCGCGGCGGCCGGTCCGCGGGTGGTGCGCAGCAGCAGGGTGCACCACCGCGCCGCGTCGACGGTGCCCGCCGGATCGGTCATCGCCTGCATCTGGGTAGCATCGGCGACCCGCTTGCCCGCGCAACCAACAGGATCCTCCTCATGTCGTTCGTCGCCATCAACGTGCTGACCGTTCCCGAGGCCATGCGCGACACGCTGGAGCAGCGCTTCGCCAATCGCGCAGGTGAGGTCGACAAGATGGACGGCTTCCAAGCCTTCGAGCTCCTGCGCCCGGTGCAGGGCCAGGATGCCTACCTGGTCTACACCCGTTGGGACTCCTCGGCGTCATTCCAGGCGTGGCTGGACTCGCAGGCGTTCGAGTCCGGTCATGCCCAGCACGCCGAGGGTGGTCCGGCCGCCAGTGGCTCGGCGGTCTGGACGTTCGAGGTGGCGCAGTCCAAGACCGCCGGTTGAGTAGCGCGGTAGCCTGCCGCCTCTTGCCACCGCCGAGGGAGGCCGCCGTGCGAGGGTTGATGCAGGACGTCGGGCTGACCCTGCAGATGGTGACCGAGCGGGTCGGCGAGCTGTACGGCGACAAGACGGTGGCCACCAAGACGGCCGAGGGCATCCGCCGGCGCACCTACACCGAGGTCGTCGGACGGGTCACGCGCCTCGCGGCCGCCCTGGCAAAACTCGGCATTCAGCCGGGCGATCGCGTCGGCACCTTCGCCTGGAACTCCGACCGTCACCTGGAGCTGTACCTGGCGGTCCCCTGCATGGGTGCGGTCCTGCACACGCTGAACCCCCGTCTGCCCCCCGACCAGATCGGCTACATCGCCGAGCACGCCGGCGACTCGCTGATCTTCGTCGACGCCTCGGTGTCGCCGGCATGGCAGCAGGTCCCGGCAGTGAGCGGCATCCGCGCCGTGGTGGTGATGGACGACGTCAGCGAGCGGGGCCAGGACGGCGCGGCGGTGCTGCCCGGCGCCGTGGACTACGAGGACCTGCTGGCCTCCGGCGCCGGCAGCTTCGCCTGGCCGCGGCTGGACGAGGGCGACGCCGCAGCGATGTGCTACACATCGGGCACCACCGGGCTGCCAAGGGGCGTGGTGTACAGCCATCGCTCATCGGTGCTGCACGCGATGGCGTCGCTGTTCGTCGACTCCCTGGCGTTGTCCGAGCGCGACGTGCTGCTGCCGATCGTTCCCCAGTTCCACGTCAACGCCTGGGGTACGCCCTACGCCGCGCTCCTGACCGGGGCGTCTCTGGCGCTGCCGGGACGCTTCATGGCCGATCCGCCGAGCCTGGCGACGCTGGTCGCCGAAGAGGGCGTCACCGTCTCCGCCGCCGTTCCCACCGTGTGGTTCGCCGTGCTGCAGGCGATCAGGGCGGGGGACGTGGACCCGGCGAAGCTGTCGTCGCTGCAGCGGATCGTGTGTGGCGGCTCGGCGGTGCCTGAGGCACTGCTGCGCGGCTTCGACGAGCTTGGCATCCGCATGATCCAGGCGTGGGGCATGACCGAGACGTCACCGCTGGGCACCGTGGCCACCGTCAAGTCCACACTCGCCGAGGACCGGATCCTGCCCGCCCGGCTGTCACAGGGCATCCCCGTCCCGTCGCTGCGGGTCCGCGTGGTGACCGACGACGAGCAGGTCGCGGCGTGGGACGGCAGCACGATGGGCGAGCTGCACATCAACGGTCCCTGGATCGCCGACGCCTACTACGACCCCCAGGCACCGCGGGGTCGTGGCGGCCAGGACCGCTTCACCGAGGACGAGTCGGGCCGGCGCTGGCTCAAGACCGGCGACGTGGCCGTCATCGACCCCGACGGCTATGTGCGGCTGCTGGACCGCACAAAGGACCTCGTCAAGTCCGGCGGCGAGTGGATCTCCACGGTGGAGCTGGAGAACCTGCTGATCGCCCATGACAAGGTTCGCGAGGCTGCCGTCATCGCCGTGGCGCACCCGAAGTGGGGCGAGCGGCCGCTGGCTTGCGTCGTCAAGGCGGACGACTCGGTGACCAGCGAGGAGCTGCTGGCCCACCTCGGCCGGCACGTCGCCAGCTGGCAAGTCCCCGACGAGGTCGTGTTCGTCGACGAGGTGCCCAAGACCTCCGTTGGCAAGTTCGACAAGAAGGTGCTGCGCAAGCGCTACGGCGAACACCAGCTCTCCTCCGACCACGCCGAGCTGCCGCCCGCGTGACCACCTGGGCGCTGCACACCGAGGTGCCGATCGACGAGGTGAACGTGCACCTTGCGGTGCTCGAGGCTGCGGGCCTGCTCGGCATCGCGGAGCAGTCGGGGCGGGCCTCGATCTACCTGCCGCAGCGCTGCCGGGACCTGCCCCTGTCCGGCCGTTGGGAGCGGGTGGCGGACAAGGACTGGAGCGAGGCATGGAAGGCCGGCATCGGGCCCGTGACCGTCGGGGCGGTGCGGATCGTGCCGCCGTGGCTGACCGGCGAGGACGACACGGCGGCGGTCACCCTGGTCATCGAGCCGGCGCAGGCGTTCGGCACCGGCCACCACGAGACCACCACCGGCTGCCTCGCCGCTCTGCAACGGCTTGACCTGTCCGGGCGGCGGGTGCTGGACGTCGGCACCGGCACCGGGGTGCTGGCACTGGCTGCCGCCCGTTTGGGGGCCGCCGAGGTCGTCGCCGTCGACACCGACCCGGTGGCCGTGGCGACCGCGGTGGGCAACGCCGAACGCAACGGCGTGCACCTCGAGGTGCGACAAGGCTCGATCGAGGCGGCTGCGGAGTCCTTCGACGTGGTGGTGGCCAACTTGGACACCGCCACACTGGTGGGCCTGGCCGCCGCGTTGCCCGCGCGGCTGCGCGACGGCGGGATCCTCATCGCGGCTGGGGCGAGCCGAGAACGCCAGGGCGAGGCCCTCGGCGCCCTGCAGCGTGCCGGCCTGACGGTGACCGCGCATCCTGGCCGAGAGTGGACGCTGCTGGTGGGCCGC
>JALZLF010000181.1 GCA_030858865.1 Actinomycetota bacterium
CTGGTCAACCGTCTGCGCCGGATCAAGGCGCCCGACGAGCTGGCGGCGATGCGCCGGGCCTGCGCGGCGGCCGACGCCGCGATGGGCGCCGTTGGTGGCCGCGTCGTCGCCGGCGTCACCGAACGCGACCTCGCCGAAGAGATCGACCACCACCTCGCCGCCAACGGGTCACGCGCGCCGTCGTTCGACACCGGCGTGTGGGCGATGGGCCCCGACGACCAGCGCGACGCCACGGTGCGGGTGTCAGGCGCCCCGTTACGGGCCGGTACCGGCGTGTCGTTCGACTTCGGCGGCGTGGTTGACGGTTATTGCTCGGACTTCGGGCGCACCGTCCACATCGGCGAACCGCCGCCCGAGTATCGCCGGGTGTACGAGCTGGTGATGGCGGCGCAAGCGGCCGGCATCGCCGCCACCCGCCCTGGCGTTCCCGCCGGCGAGGTCGACGCCGCGACCCGAGCGGTCCTCGACGCCGCCGGTTACGGGCGCTGGTTTCGCCACCGCACCGGCCACTGCATCGGGTTGGACGTGCACGAGCGCCCCTTCATCTCGTCCGAGGACGACACACCACTGGAGCCGGGAATGACGTTCACCGTCGAGCCGTCGGTGTTCTGGCCCGGGCGCGTCGGCGTCCGCGTCGAGGACATCGTCGTGGTGACCGACTCCGGCGCCGAGAAGCTCAACACCTATCCCACCGACCTCGTCGCCACCTGACGCCTCCCGCCTCAGTCGCCGCGCAGCTCCGCGGCCGCCGCGGCGAAGTCATCCTCGGGGCGACCGTGCGCCACCCATTCGGTGTAGAAGGCGATGAAGTCGGCAACGTCGCCGGCACCCGCCAGCGCAACGTCGTTGATGTCACCGAAGGCCATGGTCAGCAGCCGCCGGCGGGTGTAGGCGGCGTCGACCGGGTTGACGACCCCGTAGCCGGCGAGCTCGAGGACCTCTTCCATCTCATAGGCGTCCTCCTCGGCCTCGACGGCCCAGTGGTGCTGGCACTCGGCGTAGCCGCAGGCCAGCCACGCTTCGGCCTCGTCGCGCAACAGGAACCAGGCCGCGGCCCGCACCAGCGAGCTGGCGTGAGTGCAGGCGGGAACCAGGTCGCGGTCGGCCAACGGCTCGTCCTCGGCCTCGAGCACCGAACGCGGACCGAGTCCGGCGCGGACCAGGATCTGGATGGCCAACTGCTCGGCTTCGACCAGTGCCGTGTCGGGATAGTGGTCCTGTCGCAGCCGTGACAGCGTGTCGGCCCACGACGGTCCGCCGCCTTCGATGCCGCCGAGGTCGCCGGGCTCGATGCCGTCGGGCAGCGCGGTATCGGGCAGCCGCACCGCGTCGGCCCAGCGCCCGATGTAGGCCCACCGCAGCAGGCCGCGGGCCTCCAAGACGGGACGCGCAAACGCCGGGTCCACGTCGCCGGCTCCGGCTGGCACCACCCAGCCCGCACCCGCCCAGCCGGCCGCGGTGGGCAGGTTCCGGCTGTAGGGACGAGCGCGGCAGGCGTCCCAGGCGGCCTGCGCGGCCAGCGGACCCCAACCGACGCGCACCATGGCGGTGCGCAGGTCCACCCAGTCCTCGTCGCCCTCGAGCTGGGCGCCACCGAGCGGCGACCAGTCGTGGCCGCCAACCACCCGCACCCACTCGAGCACCAGCGCCGCCAGCCCGTCCTCGTCGTCGTCCGAGGGCAGCGGCGAGTCGCCGATGTCCACGGCGTGCGAGCGGAAGGCTGGCAACAGCCAGCGCCCGTCCGGCGAGCGGTAGACCACCGCTCCGGCCAGCTCCTTGCGGGCGCAGGCGTCCAACTCGACGGTCTCGTCGCTGCCGAGGATCAGCAGTTGACGGTTGGCCATGTTGCTCCCTTGGTGGTCGAGGGCCGGCTCGGGCACAGTGTGGCGCATGCCCGACATCACGATCCCCGCCGAGCTGCTGCCCGCTGACGGGCGCTTCGGCTCCGGCCCCTCGAAGGTCCGACAGGAGGCGGTGGCCAGGCTGGCCGACGTTGCACCGCTGCTGCTGGGAACCAGCCACCGGCGGCCGGGCGTTCGCGACCAGGTCCGCCGCGTCCGCGAAGGGCTGCGCGCGTTCTTCGACCTTCCCGACGACTATGAAGTCGCGCTCGGCAACGGCGGCGCGACGCTGTTCTGGGACATCGCCAGCTACTGCCTGATCCGGGAACGCAGCGCCCACGCGGTCTTCGGCGAGTTCTCCGCCAAGTTCGCCGCAGCCGTCGCCGCAACCCCGTTCCTGGCCGATCCCGTGATCGTCGAGTCCGACCCGGGCAGCCACCCGGCGCTGACCGACACCGGCGGGGTCGATGCCTACGCGCTCACCCACTGCGAGACCTCCACGGGCGTCGCGATGCCGGCGGTACGCCCTGGCAAGGGGCTGGTCCTGGTGGACGCCACCAGCGCGGCCGGCGGCCTGCCCCTGAACCCCACCGAGGTCGACGCCTACTACTTCAGCCCGCAGAAGGCCTTCGCCTCCAACGGGGGGCTGTGGCTGGCGCTGCTGTCACCCTCGGCGATCGCGCGGATCGACGAGGTCGCCGCGACCGGGCGCTTCGTGCCGGCGATGCTGGACCTGCGCATCGCGCTGGACAACAGCCGCCAGGAGCAGACCTACAACACCCCCTCGATCGCAACGGTGTTCCTGATGGCCGAGCAGTTGGAGTGGATGAACGCCAAGGGCGGGCTTGCGTGGGCGGTCAAGGACTGTGCCGCCAAGGCCGGCCACCTCTACGACTGGGCCGAGGCCAGCGACTACGCCACGCCGTTCGTGACCGACCCTGGCCAACGCAGCAACGTGGTGTGCACCATCGACCTGGACGAGCGGGTCCCGGCCTCCGAGGTCACCGCGGTGCTGCGGGCCTACGGCGTGGTCGACACGGAGGCGTACCGCACGCTGGGGCGCAACCAGCTGCGCATCGCCGTGTTCCCGGCGGTCGAGGCCGGCGACGTGCAACGACTTACGGGCGCCATCGACCACATCGCCGCCGCGCTGGACGCCGGCCGCGCCGGTGGTGTCCGCTGAGCCGTCGACCCGGCGCTCGCTACGCGGGGGCGTCAAGCCGCTCGCCGGCCACCGCATGGC
>JALZLF010000017.1 GCA_030858865.1 Actinomycetota bacterium
GGCGGACGCCGACCAGTCCGCTGCCGCCGCCGCGACCGACGCGGAGGCGGCGGACGCGCGCATCCCAACCGGTCCGCCTGTCGAGCCACCGGCCGACGCGTCCGCCGCCGACGACGGCCCCCTGCCCGAAACCGGTGTGGAGGGAAGCGAACTGGCGGCTGACATGCCGGGCGTCGACGCCACGGGCTTGGACACCGACGGCCCCGAGGCGGACGCGCTGCAGGTGCTGGACTCCGACGATCTCGACGACCTGTTGTCGCTGACCGGCTCGGACGCAACGGCCGAGGACACCCAAAGCCCACAGGATGCCGCCCAGGCGCTGCTCGGCGGTGTGGGTCAAGCAGACGCCGACGACTCCGCCACCGCCGACGCCGACCCCGTCGCCCCGGAGCCAGAGCCGGAGCCCGCAGCGGCCCCGGTCGCCAGCGAAGGCAACGGGGCTCCGGCGTTGTCGCGGCGCCTGGAGTTCGCCCGCCTGCCAGGCGACTACTACGTCGTGCACACCTATGCCGGCTATGAGGCGAAGGTCAAGGCCAACCTCGAAAGCCGCATCCAGTCCATGAACATGGAGGACCGGATCCACGAGGTCATCATCCCGACCGAGGATGCCGTCGAGATCAAGGCCGGCAAGAAGCAGACCGTGCAGCGCAAGGTCTTCCCCGGGTACGTCCTGGTCCGCATGGACCTCGACGACGACTCCTGGTACGTCGTGCGCAACACGCCAGCCGTGACCGGCTTCGTCGGCCCTCCCGGTGCCCGTCCGGTCCCCTTGAGCATGCGTGAGGTCGACGCGATCCTGCGGGAGCCGGAGGAGGGCGTCGCGGCCGCGCCGAGCGTCGAGTACGAGGACGGCGAGAACGTGCGCGTCACGTCGGGGCCGTTCGCCGACTTCACCGGCACCATCTCGGAGATCAACGCCGACAGCTCCAAGCTCAAGGTGCTGGTGTCGATCTTCGGTCGCGAGACGCCGGTCGAACTGGGCTTCGATCAGGTGGCCAAACTCTAGGTCTCACCATCGAACAGGAAGGCAGTTGCGAATGGCCAAGAAGGTCATGGCGATGATCAAGTTGCAGATTCCAGCCGGTCAAGCCACGCCGGCGCCCCCCGTGGGACCCGCCCTCGGTCAGCACGGCGTCAACATCATGGAGTTCTGCAAGACCTACAACGAGCGCACCCAGGCCCAGCAGGGCAACGTCGTGCCGGTGGAGATCACGGTCTTCGAGGACCGTTCCTTCACCTTCGTCACCAAGACACCGCCGGCGGCCAAGCTGCTGCTACGTGCCGCCAACCTCGACAAGGGCTCAGGCGAGCCCAACCGCAACAAGGTCGGTACCGTGTCACGCAACGCGGTCCGCGAGATCGCCGAGCTGAAGATGGCCGACCTCAACGCGGTCGACATGGAAGGCGCGACGCGCATCATCGAGGGCACGGCCCGCAGCATGGGCCTCGTGGTCGAATAGCACCGCAAGCAACGTGGGAGGGGCGCAAGGCCCCGCTGGCACCACAGAAGGCAAGCACATGGCACAGCACGGCAAGCGTTATCGCGACGCGGCAGCCAAGATCGACCGCGACCAGCTGTACAGCCCCACGGCGGCGATGACCCTGGCGGTGGAAACCGCCACCGTCTCCTATGACGCCACCATCGACCTTGCCCTGCGTCTCGGCATCGACCCCCGCAAGGCCGACCAGATGGTCCGCGGCTCGGTGGCGCTGCCCAACGGCACCGGCAAGGACATGCGCGTGGCGGTGTTCGCGGAGGGAGCCAAAGCCGCCGAGGCCGAGGAGGCCGGGGCCGACATCGTCGGCAGCGCCGAGGTCACGGCGCTGATCGAGGCGGGCACGCTCGACTTCGATGCGGTGATCGCCACGCCCGACCAGATGGGCAAGATCGGCCGCTACGGCAAGGTCTTGGGACCTCGCGGTCTCATGCCCAACCCAAAGACCGGCACCGTGACCATGGACGTGGCCAAAGCCGTCGGCGAGATCAAGGCCGGCAAGATCGAGTACCGCTCGGATCGTCAGGCTAACGTCCATCTCATTCTCGGCAAGGGCTCCTTCGGCGCCCGCAAGCTCGTCGAGAACTACGGCGCGGTGCTCGATGAGCTGATCCGGGTCAAGCCGGCATCCTCCAAGGGCCGCTACCTGCGATCCGTGCACGTTTCGGCTTCGATGAGCCCCAGCGTGCGCATCGATCCGACTCGCATGCGCGACCTGTGGGAGGAAGAACCCGCGGCTTGACCGAAGTGCGCTGGCGCAGGCGGCGAGTTGCGACCGTCTCCTGGCGTGCGTACAGTCGGGCCCAACGCCGTAGACCGCTCGGTCCCGCCTGTCCGCAGGCGGCCAAGGTCCGACAGGACGCCAGCGCAGGTGCCCTGCCAGCGCAATGCTGGACGCGCCTGCCTCCCGGTCCGCGGGGGGCATCTTCTTGCTCCGGCACATCAGCGATCCAAGGACGCGTCCATGGCAAGGCCAGACAAGGTGGCAGCGGTCACACAGGTGCGCGAGCGCCTCGAGGGATCGACCGCTGCGGTGCTCACCGAGTACCGAGGGCTGACCGTCGCCGAGCTCGCCGACCTGCGCGTCCAGCTGCGCCAAGCGGGCGCCGACTACAAGGTGGTCAAGAACACCCTCACCCGCCGCGCGGTGGCTGACGCCGGCTACGACGTCCCCGACAGCCTGCTCACCGGGCCGACCGCGCTGACCTTCTGTCCCGAAGACCCTGTCGCGGCGGCAAAGGTGCTGCGCAACTTCACGCGGACACATCCGCACCTGGTCGTCAAGGGCGGGATCCTGGAAGGCCGCTTGATCGACGCCGCGGAGACCCTGTCCCTGGCGGATCTGGCCAGCCGCGAGGAGCTGCTGGCAACGATGGCCGGGCTGATGGAAGCGATCCTGGCCCAGCCGGCGCGTCTGGCGCAGGCCAGCCTGTCCAAGGCCGCCCGTCTGTTCGCCGCGCTTGCCGAGACCAAGCCCCCGGAACCGGCGGTACCAGATGACGCCGTTGCGCCCGCGGCGACTGCCGAAGACCAGCACGATCCCCAAGCCGTTGCCGAACCCGCCGAGGGCGACGCCGACACCGACCAGTAGCACGCAAGGAGAAGCAGATGGCAAAGATGTCCAGCACTGACCTGCTCGACGCGTTCAAGGAGATGACGCTGCTCGAGCTGTCGGACTTCGTGAAGAAGTTCGAGGACGAGTTCGACGTCACCGCCGCCGCTCCCGTGGCTGTGGCTGCCGGGCCGGCCGCTGCCGGTGGCGACGCCGCTGAGGCCGCCGAGGAGCAGACCGAGTTCACCGTCCTGCTGACCTCTGCCGGCGAAAAGAAGATCCAGGTCATCAAGGAGGTCCGTGCGCTGACCAGCCTGGGCCTGAAGGAGGCCAAGGATCTCGTCGATGGTGCGCCCAAGCCGGTGCTGGAGGGCGTCAACCGCGAGGCCGCCGACAAGGCTCGGGAGTCGCTGGAGGCTGCCGGGGCCGGCGTCGAGGTCCAGTAACAGGTCCGCCACCGGCCTCCGGGCCGCTCACCCGCCCACCCTCCAAGGCCCTCCGCCCGGTGGCGGACCCTTGACCGGGGGGCCGACCAGGCGACCCGTCCCGGTCGTGATATGGGCCCTTGACCGTGGATGGCCGATCTGGCATTCTCGGCAACCAAGTTCACAGCGGTCTGTAGAGGAGGCGCGTGCCGCCGATCATCACGATCCGGCAGGATGTGGCGTTGAGCGCGGTGTAGCAAACGGCTACACTGCTCTTTCGCGTGTCCGACCTCTTTTGCGCTGCCGTTCTCTCGCACCCTTCTCCACCCCATCGGCTGCCACGCTCGGGCGTGGCCGCGCACCACCTTCGACCCGGCGGCTCGCCGGCCCGCTGGTCGACCACCTCGAAGAGGAGTAACCCTTGTCGACGTTGCCTTTGAGCGACGGCGCTGCCCCGCGTCTGTCCTTCGCCAAGATCGCCGAGCCGCTGCCGGTAGAGGATCTGGATCTGGTCGCCATCCAGCGCGACTCCTTCCGCTGGCTGCGCGAGAAGGGGCTGGCGGAGGTCTTCGAGGAGATCTCACCCATCGAGGACTTCACCGGTCAGATGGCACTGTCGTTCTCCGAGCACCGCTTCGAGAACCCCAAGCACTCCCAGGAGGAGTGCAAAGAGAAGGACATGACTTACGCGGCGCCCCTGTTCGTCACCGCGGAATTCGTCAACCGCACCACCGGCGAGATCAAGTCCCAGACGGTCTTCATGGGCGACTTCCCGATGATGACCGACGGGGGGACGTTCATCATCAACGGCACCGAGCGGGTCGTGGTGTCCCAGCTGGTCCGCTCACCGGGCGTGTACTTCGACGCCTCAGTCGACAAGGTGACCGGCAGCGACGTCTTCGGGTGCAAGATCATCCCGTCGCGGGGTGCGTGGCTGGAGTTCGAGATCGACAAGCGCGGCATGGCCGGCGTCCGCGTGGACCGCAAGCGCCGCCAGCACCTGACGGTGCTGTACCGGGCGCTGAAGGGCATCGTCCACGACGCCGCTGCCGGTGAGTACGTGCTGGCCGACCGCGAGACCCTCGAGACGCCCGTTCCCGACGAAGAGATCCTCGCCTTCTTCGACGAGGACGACCGCATCAGGGCCACCCTCGAGAAGGACACACTGCTCACCCCCAGCGACGCACTGCAGGACATCTACCGCAAGCTGCGTCCTGGCGAGCCGCCCACCGCCGAGTCCGCCGGTGGCCTGCTGATCAACCTGTTCTTCAACTCCAAGCGCTACGACCTGGCCAAGGTCGG
>JALZLF010000034.1 GCA_030858865.1 Actinomycetota bacterium
GCACACGGCGCTGCTCGGGCTGCGGACGGCCTTCTCCGAGCACGTGGTCACCGCCGAGGGCCCCGACGGGCTGTTCGCGCAGCTCGAGGTGCGCGCGCCACGCCTGGCGCACGCCTGCCAGCGCCTCGGCGACGAGCACGCCACCATTACCCAAGCCCTCACGGCTGCCGAGCATGCGCTGGCGGGCCCGCCCGACGACGCGCGTGAAGCTGTCTTGAGCGTCCTCGCGCTGTTGGCCCGCCACCGTCAGCGCGGCGCGGACCTGATGTACGAGGCCTATGCGGTGGACATCGGCGGCGAGGACTGATCCACCAACAGCTGGCGCACCGCTGCGGCGATGGCACGAAACGCCCTGCCCCGGTGGGAGATCGCATCCTTGGCCTCCGCCGCCATCTCCGCGGTGGTGGCACGCTGGCCGGTCGGCTGGAAGATCGGGTCGTAGCCGAAGCCGTTGCTGCCTCGCGGCGCCTCGGCCAGCGCGCCGTCGAGGGTTCCGAGGGAGGTCCATTCACGGCCGTCGGGCGCGACCAGCGCGGCGGCGCAGACGAACCGCGCGGCCCGGTCCGACTCCCCGCGCAGCCGCTGCAGGACCAGCGCGACGTTGGCTTCATCGCCCCCGTGGGTGCCCGCGTAGCGCGCCGAGCGGACGCCCGGATCACCGCCCAGCGCCTTCACCTCCAGGCCGCTGTCGTCGGCGATGCAGGCCAGTCCGCAGGCGGCGACCGCGGCGCGGGCCTTGAGCAGCGCGTTCTCCACGAAGCTGGCGCCGGTCTCCTCGACGTCGGGCAGCCCCAGCTCACCGCCGGCAACGAGCTCGACGCCCGCCAATGCCGGGTCGGCGGCCAGGATGCGACGCAGCTCGAGCACTTTGCCCTGGTTGGAGGTGGCCAGGATCAGCCGCGCCGTCACGCCTTCGCCACCGCCGACTGCTGCACCTCGAACAGCGTCAGGCACCCCTGGGTGGCCAGGTCAAGCATCCGGTCCAGCTGCCCACGGCTGAACGGATCGTGCTCGGCGGTGGACTGCACCTCCACGAAGCGTCCGTCGCCCGTCATCACCACGTTGCAGTCGGTGTCGGCGACCACGTCCTCGGCGTAGCACAGATCCAGCATCGCCTCTCCCCCGACGACACCGACGCTCACGGCGGCCAGCGGGGTCAGCGCGGGTCGCGATGGTCGCGATCCACTGCGCACCAGTCCGTCCAGGGCAAGAGCCAGCGCCACCCACGCTCCCGTGATGGCGGCGGTGCGCGTCCCACCGTCTGCCTGCAAGACGTCGCAGTCGACCGCGATGGTGTGCTCCCCCAGGTCGGCCAGGTCCACGGCGGCTCGCAGCGACCGCCCGATGAGCCGCTGGATCTCGTGGGTGCGGCCGCCGACGCGGCCGCGAGTCGACTCACGCGGGGTGCGCTCGCTGGTGGCGCGGGGCAACATCGCGTACTCGGCGGTCACCCACCCCAGTCCCGAGCCTTGGCGCCAGCGAGGGACGCCGCTGTCGAGGCTGGCCGCGCACAGGACCTGCGTGCGGCCGAAGCTGACCAGCGCCGAGCCTTCGGCGAACTCCTGAACGCCCGTGCGGACGGACACCGGCCGCAGGGCGTCATTGCTGCGCCCGTCGCCGCGCGTCACAGCTCGATCGAGAACAGGTCGGTGGCCACCAGAACCTCTCCGTCGTAGGTTGCGGCGGCCTCGGCGGCGACCTCGGCCGGGTCGTTGGAGGGGATGACGTGGGTGACGACCAGTCGCGCGGCGCCCGCGTCCTCGGCCTGCCGGCCTGCCTCGGCGCCGGTCATGTGAATGCCCGAAGGCAAGGGACGGTGCCGCTCCAGCCACGTCGCGTCGCACAGGAACAGGTCGGCGTCGCGGGCGGCCTCGCTCAACGACGCCGTGGCGGCGCTGTCCCCGCTGTAGGCCAGGACCAACCCGCCGACCTCGATGCGGACCGCCAACGTCTCCACGGGATGGCTGGCGCGAAACAAGTCAAGGGTCAGCGGCCCCAGCTGCAGGCGTTGCCCCGCCGACGCAACCGCGAACTCGCAGCGGTTGGCGAATTCGCCGTCGTCGTTGACCACCTGCGCCAGGTGCTGTCGTGTCCCCGCTGGCGCGTATACCGGCACCGAGCGGGGTCCATCACGGTGGAAGCGCAGGGCGTAGTACAACCCGTACAGATCCGAGAAGTGGTCTGGGTGCAGGTGGCTGATCAGGACCGCGTCGATGTCGGCGACGTCCCAGCGCTGCAGCAGATTGCTCAGCGAGCCGTTACCGCAATCCACCAGCAGCCGGTAGTCGGGCGTCTCCAGCAGGTACGACGAGCACATGCGGCCCGGACCGGGGTGGGTGCCAGCACAGCCGAGCACCGTCAGGCGCACGCTCAACAACGACCTCCGGCGGCGGTCCGGTCCGGTGCCATGATCGCGGAAGAAGCGCTCGGCGGCTGTTGACCAGAGCCTGCCCGCGGCCGCTGCGCGGTCTCCGGCTCGCCATGTTCCACGTCCACGGCGGTCAGGCGCGGACCCAGGAAACGCGCGCCGAGCTCGGCGAACGACGCCGGGGTGCCGCTGGCGACGAAACGGTGCCCCGCACGCACCGGCTCGCCGTGCGCCAACGCTTTCCGGTCGACCAGATCGACGAACACCCGGCGAGCGGTCTCCTCGGCCGACGACACCAGCACGACACCCGGTCCCATGACGTAGGTCAACACTCCGGTCAGCAACGGGTAGTGGGTGCAGCCAAGGATGAGCGTGTCGATGCCGGCGGCCACCATCGGCCCCAGGTAGTCCGCGGCGACCTCGAGGACCTCCGGATCGGTCGTGCGTCCCCGTTCGACCAGCTCCACGAAGCGCGGGCACGCCTGGCTGAAGACCTTGATGTCGGTGGCGACCTCGGCGACGGCCCGGTCGTAGGCGCCCGACTCCACGGTCCCGACCGTGCCGATGACCCCGACCCGGCCGTTGCGGGTCGCGCGGACCGCGGTGTCCACGGCCGGCCGGATGACTCCGACAACCGGGACGTCGAAGCCCAGCGGTCCCGAGGTCGAAGGCTCGAGCGCCGCCGCCGTCGCGGTGTTGCACGCCGCGACGACCAGCTTGGTGTCCTGAGCGACGAGCCACTGCACGATCTCGGCGGTGAACCGCCGGACGACGTCCAGGTCGCGGGGACCGTACGGTCCTCGAGCCGTGTCACCGAAGTAGACGAGGCGTTCGTCGGGCAGCAGGTCCATCAACGCCCGCGCCACCGTCAGACCGCCGACGCCCGAGTCGAACACGCCGATGGGCCGCGGATCCCCGGTACGCCGGTGCAGCGTCGCCGGGTCCGGGCGGTCGTCGTTCATCGCCGTCATCGCCGCGCAGTGTATGGCGGCCCTACCCCCGTTGGCTGGTCGTGGCGCCGTCGCTGCGGTCAGCCGTCCTCATGTAGCGAAGCGGTAGGACACAAGAAAGTCATGCCCACAGGGTCCGTGACAGGCCCTCGGCGATGTCGGCGACGTCGCCGGGAGCGTAGGCGCCGGTCGACAGGTACTTGAACCCGCCGTCTGGCGAGACGACGACCACCTTCGACCCCTCGGCAAGGCGGCGGGGATCGCACACTCGCAGCGCCACGGACAGGGCCGCGCCGGTCGACACCCCGGCGAAGATGCCCTCGGCGGCGGCCAGATCCCTGGTGGCCTGCAGCGCCTTGACCGAGTCGACCTTGATCCGGCCGTCGAGCACCGAGGTGTCGAGCACGGGGGGAACGAAACCCTCGTCGATGTTGCGCAGCCCGTACACCGAGTCGCCGTACTCCGGCTCGGCGGCGAAGATCTTGATCGCCGGGTCGTGCTCTTTGAACCGGCGCCCGGCACCTGTCAGCGTCCCGCCCGTGCCCAGACCGGCCACCAGCGCGCCGACGTCGGGAAGGTCGCGCAGGATCTCCGGTGCGGTGGTCTCGTAGTGCGCCCTCGGGTTGGCCGGGTTGCCGTACTGGAACGGCATGTACACGTCCTCGTCGTCGGCGGCCATCTCGCGCGCGAGCCGCACCGCGCCGTTGGACCCCTCGTCGGCGGGACTGGAGACGATGTCGGCGCCGTACAGCGACAGCAGCATGCGCCGTTCCTGCGAGGTGTTCTCCGGCAGGACGCAGGTCAGCTTGTAGCCCTTCGGCGCGCAGATCGCGGCAAGGGCGATGCCGGTGTTGCCCGAGGTCGGCTCCAGCACCCGGGAGCCAGGGTGCAGCCGGCCGGAGCGCTCGGCGGCCGCAACCAGGTAGGCCGCGACGCGGTCTTTGACTGAGCCGGTCGGGTTGTGGCCCTCCAGCTTCAGGTACAGCGAGTACCCAGGCGGCGACATCGACGGCAGCCCGACCAGCGGCGTGGCGCCGACGGCCTGGCTGATGTCACGGGCAGGCACCGCCGATCAACCCCCGGCGACGGCCGGAAGGATCGAAACCGTGTCGCCGTCCTGCACCGGGGTCTGGATGCCGCCGAGGAAGCGGACGTCCTCGTCGTTGAGGTAGACGTTGATGAAGCGGTGCAGCTGCCCGTCGGAGCCGACCAGCGCGGCGCGCAGCCCGGCATGGCTGCCGTCGAGGTCGTCGAACAGCTCAGCCAGCGTCGAGCCCTCACCGCTCACCTTGGCCTCACCGTCGGTGTGCTTGCGCAGGACGGTGGGGATCCGCACGTCGATGGCCATGGGGTTCGATCCGCTCCTGATGGATGGTGGTAGCCAAGTACGAGGCTAGCCGAGGGATGGCAGTCCATGTGAGCCGGCGACCGCTACGCGGCGAAGACGGACTCGGAGAACCGGTTGGCGTAGCTGCGCAGCAGCAGTGTCCAGTAGGCGACGGTGGCGTCACCGTGCGCGGTCGGCGCGTGCCCGGTCGCCAGATCGGCCAGCATGGCGACGAACATGTACTCCTCGACACCGTTGGCCACACCAAGGCGTCGCAGGTGGCGCCGGAACGATCTCGCCGTCACCTCGCCGAGCCAGTTTTCCCGGAGAAAGGCTTGGTGGAATGCGTCGAGGCGGTTGGGCGGCTGGTGGCCTGAGGGAAGCGCCCGCGCGTAGTGGTTCAACAGCAGCACCGCATCCACGATCGGGGTGCGCGGCTGCGCTCCGCCTTCCCAGTCGATGACCCGCAGCGCCCCGCGGTCCAGCAGGCAGTTGGTCGTGCCCAGATCGCCGTGGCCGGGCAGGAGCGGCAGCGTCAGCGGACCGATGGCCGTCCCGCTGTGTTCGACATGTTTCAGAAACGCGCGCTGCCGGTCCGTAGGTTCGCCCAGGGCCGTCGCGACACGCTGAACCACCGTATCCGGCTGGATCGTCGCAAAAGCGACCGGTGGTCGGTTCTGCAGCAAGAACAGCCAGTCGAACAGAACCTCGTCGTCACGAGCGCTGGTCCGCGCGGAAGTGCGGGCGCGCTGGCGCAGCACGACGTTCAGCGGGCGCCCCGGCAGGCCGGTCTGGACCACGATGACCCGGCGTTTCCGACGCACCATGCCAACCGGTCGCGGCACCGTGCCTGCCAGGTCGGCGCGCCGCTCGAGCGCGGTCAGGGCCTCGTGTTCGGCGACGAGCCGGCCGCTGTATCGGGCGTTGTGGTCCACCTTGACGACCAGGGCAGGCGTCACCTGCTGGGAGGCGAACAGCGCCCACACCGCCCGTCCCTCACGCCGGCTGCCCATCTGCACCGCGGCCGACGATGCCCTCATGTAGCGCAGCGGCAGGACACGAAACGATGGTGGCAGATAGGCGCCGATGTCGATGTCGGAACGCGCGCACTCGCCCAGGATGCTCTCGATCAAGCCGTCGCCTGCCGCTGCACCCGACGTGCTCGCAGGCCGAGCGCCGGGAACAAGGTCAACGCCAGTGTCCGACTGGCGACCCGGCGCAGGACCTGGGCGCGCAGCACACCGCTGCCGGTCAGCGGCAGGAAGGCGCGCTGCACGTACCAGCGCAGGGCCTCGTTGCTGGTAACCGGTACCAGATGTCGCGGATTGTGCAGGCCTGGACGGATGGCGTACTGCTCGACCACCGCGAACCCGGCGGTGGACAGCAACCGGCGACCATGGCGCAGGGTCAGCGCGGACTTGTCGCGTGGTGAATGCCAGCGCGCCCGAGCAGCCAAGAACAGGTGGCCGCCGGGCCGGACGATGCGCTGCGCTTCCCGCGCCAACAGGTAGCGCTGCGACATCCGCAAGGCCGGGATGATCAGATGGTCCGCCCACTGGTCGTCAAGCGGCACGGCCTGACCGACGTCGACGATCACCACGTCGCCGCCTGGCGGCCCCGTCTCGTTCTGCTTGGGCGTGACAAGGGACACGGTGTCGACGCCCAGCGCGCGAGCGGAGCGCACCACCTCCGGGCTGGAGCCCACGACCAGAAGCCGATCCCCCCGGCCGAGTGGCAGCGCGAAGCACAGCGAGCGCGGATTTCGCAGGCCGACCGAGCCGTCCATCGCTCGGGACCCGCGCGCGGCGTCGTCGCTCACGCCGGTCCCCCGGGACAGCTTGTCGCGCCGCGCGCCAAATATCGCATCCCCCACAACCTGGCCGGCCCGTGTGAGCCCAGCGTTAGGCGCTCATGAGAGGCTTCACATCTCGCCGGCCGGGTGTCGTGCCGGTCGGCTAGCGACTGCCGACGGGAGCCTGGACACCCTCGAGGAAGACGGCACGCTCGGTGATCTTGTCGTCGACGATGTCGAAGCCGCGCACGACGGGCGTGTCGTCCTGCAACGAGATGATCAGGTACACCGCGTCGGAGTAGGCGGCAAGCTCAACGTCAGTCGCCGACGGGAAGGCTTCGGTGTGCGTGTGGCTGTGATAGATGGCGATGAGCTCGGTGCCCGTGTCGTCCATGTCGTTCATGGCCAGCAACATCGCCTTGGGGTCCATGGTGTAGAAGGTCATCGACCGTGCCGCGTTGGGGATCTCGTACCGTCGGCTCACCTGTCCGCCGGCACCGGCCAGAAAGCCGCAGACCTCGTAGGGCGCGTCGCTGCGGGCATGTGCCACCAAGGCGTCAAAGGTCTGTTGGTCCAGCTCGATCCGACCCTGGATCTGAGCCCGCGTCAACGCGATGCCCGCAGACGGATCCGCCCGGAGCCGGCGGCGACGGTGCCGATGATCGCCGCGTCGTGGCCGCTCGCGCGCAAGCCGTCCACCGCGGCGGCTGCCGTACCGGCGGGCGCGCCGAACAGCAGACCGCCCGAGGTCTGGGCGTCGGCGAGCAATGTGACGGTCACGTCGTCGATGCCGCCGCTGTCGAGGCGCGGGCGGACCCACTCCAGGTTGCGCACGGTCCCGCCTGGCACGATGCCGGCTGCTGCCAGCTCACGGGCACCGGGCAGCAGCGGCACAGCCTCGACGTCGACCTCGGCGTCCACGCCGGAGGCCTCCACGACCTTGCGCAAGTGTCCGAGAAGGCCGAACCCCGTCACATCGGTCGCCCCGGTGGCTCCGGCGGCCAGCGCCGCGGCCGCCGCCTGCGCGTTGAGGCGCGTCATGGATGCCACCGCCGCGTCGACCACCGCTGCCGGCGCCTGGGCGCGCTTGATCGCCGTCGCGACCACCCCGATGCCCAGCGCCTTGGTCAGGACCAGCGACTGGCCGGCGCGGACCCCCGCGTTGGTCAGGATCCGGTCGGGGTGGACCTCGCCGACGACGGCCTGGCCGAACTTCGGCTCCGGGTCGTCCACGGTGTGTCCCCCGGCGACGACCCAGCCTCCGTCCGCGGCCGCCTGTGCCGCGCCGGCCAGAACCTCGTCGAGCAGGGCGACGGACAGCTCGGCGGCGTTCCAGCCGACCACGTTGAGCGCGAACAGCGGCCGGCCGCCCATGGCGTAGACGTCCGAGGCGGCGTTGACGGCAGCGATCCTGCCCCACAGCCGCGCGTCGTCAACCACGGGCGTGATGAAGTCGACCGTTGCCACCAGGGCGCGGTCGGCATCCAGCCGCCAGACCGCAGCGTCGTCACCGGTGTCGGTGCCGACCAGCAGGTCCGGGACGGTGACGTGGGTCAGGTGGCGCAGAACCTGCGCCAGCTCGCCGGGGGCGAGCTTGCACCCTCACCCAGCGCCGTGGCTGAACTCGGTCAGGCGTCGTGTCGAAGGGTCCACATCGCTCCAAGGGGTTGCCATTGTGTTCTACCCGACCGCTCAGCGCGAGGAGGCAGGCGCCATCAGCCGCGGGGACATCCGCGCCGCCGGCAGCCAGGCCCTGACGATGACCAGCGGGCCCTCGCCGAACAGACCGACGCGCCCGCCGTGGGCCTCCACCACCTTGCGCACGATGTGCAGCCCCAGTCCGAGGCCGCCGAAGCGCCGCGTGTCGGAGGAATCAGCCTGCACGAACGCCTCGAAGATGCGCCCTCGGTCGGCTTCGTCGACCTCGGGCCCAACGTTGGTGACCTCCAGAACGACCATCTGGTGGTCGCGATGGCTGGTCACGCCCACCTCCGTGTCGTCGTCGGCGAACTTGACGGCGTTGTCCAACAGGTTGAACACGACCTGTTGGACGGCTTCGGGAGCCATCGCCACGGAATGACCGGTGGGCACCGTGACGTTGACGCGACGGGCCAGCGCTGGGACGAGCTCCTCGAGGTCGCCGACGACGGCGCCGCTGATGCCGGCGAGGTCGGTCATCTGGTTGACGCCGCCTCGCGCGTCCTCGCTCGCCGCGAGCAGGTTGGCGACCAGGCGGGTCAGCCGCTTGGCCTCGCGGGCGATCGCGGTGGCGCTGGCCTTGACCGCCCGGCGATCCATGTCGTCGACGCGGGCGGTCAGCGTCTGGGCATAGCCGACGATCGATGTCAGCGGCGTTCGAAACTCGTGACCGACGATGGCGATCAGCTCGTCCTTGAGCTGTTGGGCCTGGCGCATCTGCTCGACCAGTGCGTGCTCGCCCTCGTACAGCGCGGTGTAGTACCGGCGCGCCTCGCCCTGCTGGCGCTCGACGATCTTCCAGAACACCAGCTGGCCGATCGAGGCCGCCAGCAGAAAGCCGCCGTGAATCATCGCCCACCGCCACGGGTTAGCTGCTGCCCGTGGGTCGCTGTAGACGTCGCCCGCATTCAACCCTTCGAGCCACCCGTGACTCACCACGACGTAGCCGACGGCCAACAGGTAGGGCCGCCAGTCCTGGTACAGCCCGATGAGGCCCAAGACCACGAAGTAATAGAACTGGGCCTCGATCGCAGCGCCCGACAGATGAACGAACGCCGCCGCTGACATGACCAGACCCAGGGCCACCGCTCCCGTCCGCAGGCCTCGGCGCGGCAGCCAGGCCCCGGCGCAGACCAATCCCAGCAGTGGCGCGATGTCGAGCAGCTGGTGTGCCGGCGAATGGCCGGTGAACCAGCCTGCCACCAGCAGCACGGGCACGTGACCCGACAACAGCCCGAGCAGCAGGCGGTGCCGTGATCCCCACGCTCGATCGTTGAGCGAGTTGCCTCGCGGCAGGGCCGACAGGACATGCTCGACGGTCTGGGTCAAGACAGCTCCTGCAGCACGGCTGGGTGGAGAACGTGACGGTCAGTGTCGCCCTTGCGTCCACGCCCGGAACGGATCATCTTCTGCTCTCCCCCAAAGGAACTAATGCGCAACCGCGGGCGCGGCACGTCGGTCGAGCTCGTCGATCGCTACCCACGCTCCACCGCAGTGTCGAGCAGACCCAGCGGCGGAGCGCCCAGTGCCATCAACGCGCTGTGGAACCGCAGCAGGGAGAAATCCCTGCCCCACGCCGCGCGGGCCCGTTCCCGCAGATCCATCACGGCGAGCTTGCCCCACGTGTACCGCCCGTAGGTCGGATCGAAGGTGGCGCGCACCGCCTCACTGCGCGCGGCCGGTCCCCGCAGGTGCGCATCCTCGACGAAGCGTCGCACCGCCTCCTGCATGGTCATGGTGCCGCTGTGGAGCCCGATGGCGACGGCAAGGCGGGTCACCCGGACGAGCGCCTCGATCGCGACGCCCGCCGCGAAGCGCGGATCGTCGGCGCGCAGCCCTTCTTCCAGACACATCTCCTCGGCGTAATGGGCCCAGCCTTCGACGAACGCCAGGGAGAACAGTGTGCGCCGGACGAGGGTCGGCGCACGCCGCAAAGAGCGCCCGTGCGTGAAGTGGCCGGGGGCCACCTCATGGACGGTGATGGCCGGCAAGGTCGTCCGGCTGAACACGGCCAGCCACTCTTCCTGCTCGTCGGCCGGCCAGGAAGCCTCCGGCGGCGTCACGTGATACCACGACGGACTGTCGTCCTCGTGCGGGGCGGCCCACGACATCATCGCCATCGCCCAGCGGCGCGTCTCGGGTGCCGGACCGACCCGGCACTGCCCGTCGGTGTGCGGGACGAGCTGGCGCTCGGTGGTGAAGGCAATGGCCTCTTCGGTCAGGGCCGTCGCCTCGCTCAGCACCCCGTCCGGGTCGGGGTGATCGCCCACCAGCGCCGCCACGGCGTCGGGCACGCTGCGCCGCGGGAGCAGGGCCGTGCAGGCCTCAGCGAGCATCGCCCGGAGGCGGTCCCGTTCGGCATCCGCGCGCTGTGCCAGCCGGCCGAGATCGACGTCCAGGCTCTCCGCGGACCCCATCAGCAGCGCCAGCCGGTCGGCTCCGAGTGCGGCATCGGGAGAGCCGTGCTCCGCGGCGGCGGCGATGTGAGCGACGAAGCGCTGGTGAGCGACCAGCGCGGCGGCCTCGGTCTCCCCGGCATCCGCGTCGATGCCCGCCGCCAGGCCCCGGACGGTCGGCAGCAGGGCTTGGGCCACCGGCGCCGGCACCGCGTCCAGCGCCTCGACCGCCATGTCGATCCCTTCGGGCCAGGCAGCCAGGTGCCGGCGGCGGGCCTCGGCGCGCTGCTCGGCCGGGGCGTACTCACGGTCGTAGCAGGCCAGATCGAGGTTGTGCACATGCAGCAGCGGGTTCCTGCGGTGGTCGGCGATCTGCTCGAAGGTGACCCGCAGCAGCGCCTCGAAAGCGGCGAGGTGGCGCTCGTCGTGGGGATCGTCCAGCGGTTGGCCCCCCAGCCTGGCTACGCCGGCGCGCACGCCGTCAACCGACAGGTCCTGCAGGCGGCCGTCGTAGGAGTGCAGTCCCGCATCCTCCCGAGCGGACGGCACGGACAGGTCACACACAGCGCGAAGTCGAGCATCCATGACGAAGCGGCCTTTCCAGTGCGGCGACGGATTTTTTCGTGACTAATCAACGCTAGGGGTTGGGGGGGGCGAGGCCCCATGGTGGCCAGCGACAGTCCGTCGGCGACCTGACCGGGGTCTGGGGCACGGTCGCTGGCAGACGCCAGAGGCCACCACCGGGCCTCCTATTCAGGCTCCACGCCAGCGTGAGCTCGTAAACCACGAGTAACGAGAAGGTTGCCGATCGGTTCCGCTGCATCTGGGTAGGCAGGTGGGCATGGATTCTGATCTACAGGCCATCTCCGAGCAGTTCTGGCACGCACGGTTGGCCGCGGATCCGCTGGGAGCCAGCCTCCTGGGCGATCACCGCTACGACGCTGATCTGCCCGACCTGTCGGCCGAGGGTCAGGCCGCGCACGCCGGGCGGCTGCGGACCCTGCTGGAGCGTAGCGACGCCTTCGACGAGACCGCGCTGCCTGCGGCTGATCGGATGAACCTGGCGATCCTGCGCTTCGAGCTGCGTGGCGACATCGAAGCGCTGGACTCGGTAGAGGCCGAGTACACCGTCGCGCCCACCTTTCGCGGCCCGCACGCCGAGCTGTTGGAATCCGTCCCCAATCTCACGCTGTCATCGACGGCCGACGCCGAGGCGCTGCTGGTGCGCTACGGCAAGGTGGCCGGGTACCTGGCACAGTCCGAGCAGCGGCTGGTTGACGGTGTCGCCTCCGGCCGGACGCCGCCGGCGCACGCCGTCGCCGCAACCATTCGCCAGCTCGACGAGTATCTGGCCAGCCCCTTGGCCGGTGATCCGCTGCTGACGCCGGCCCCGCCGGCCTTCTGGGACGAGGCCACCACCTCGGCGTGGCGGAATCGGGTGCGGCAACGTCTGACTGACACCGTGCGACCGGCGATGCAGCGGTACCGCGATCGGCTGCACGCCGACATCCTGCCCGCCGCCCGCCCACCGGAGCACAGCGGTGTGACGTGGTTGCCCGACGGCTCGCAGATCTACGCCCGTGCGGTGCGCCAGTACACCTGTTTTGACCTGCCACCCGAACAGCTGCACCAGATGGGTCTCGAGGCGGTCGCGGGGCTTGCCGACGAGTACCGGGAGCTGGGGAGCCGGGTGCTGGGCACCGGCGACCTGGGTGCCATCTTCGACCGGCTGCGCAACGACGCGGCGCTGCGCTTCGCGACCAGCGAGGAGGTTCGAGGCACCGCGGAGCAAGCCCTGCGTCGCGCCGAGGACCTGGTGCCGACGTGGTTCGGCCGCCAACCCAGGGCCGACTGTCAGGTGCGCGAGATGGCCGCGCACGAGGTGAAGGACGGCACGATCGCCTACTACTGCGCGCCGGCTGATGACGGCTCGCGGCCGGGGATTTACTACGTCAACACCTGGGCGCCGCAGACACGACCCCGCTTCGAGGCCGAGGCGCTGGCCTTCCACGAGTCGGTGCCAGGCCATCATCTGCAGTTGGCGATCGCGCAGGAGCTGGAGGGTGTGCCTGACTTTCGCCGGCACGCCGGGATCAACGCCTACGTCGAGGGTTGGGCGCTGTACGTCGAGCGACTCGCCGACGAGATGGGCCTGTACTCGGGCGACACCGACCGGCTGGGGATGCTGTCGTTCGACTCGTGGCGGGCGTGCCGGCTGGTCGTGGACACCGGCCTGCACCACTTCGGGTGGAGCCGCGACCAGGCGATCGGCTATCTGACCGACAACTCTCCGCTGGCGCTCAACAACATCGCCAACGAAGTGGACCGTTACATCTCCTGGCCGGGTCAGGCCCTGGGCTACAAGCTCGGTCAGCTGGAGATCCGCAGGCTGCGCGCTGAGGCCGAACGCACGCTGGGCGGCGACTTCTCACTGCCCGCCTTCCACGACGAGGTGCTGCGCCACGGCGCGGTGTCGCTGGGTGTGCTCGGCGAGGTGGTGAAGGACTGGACCGCCGGCCTGCTCACCTCGCCTCGGGCGACTCCAGGATGAGCTCGTAGCCGGGGACGTCGAGGAAGCGGGCGAGGTAGCGGGCCGCAGCGGTCAACGACCAGGTCATCGGAGGGGACGCAGCTGGCCGCCGAGGACGGGGATCAGCCCGGTGGCGACGACGGCCAGGCCCAGCGCCGCGGCCACGGATGTCGCCTGCGCCAGGGCGCCGATGCTGGCGGGGGCCAGCAGCCAGCCGAGGTAGCTGATGGTGGCGACGCTGGCGATAGCGCGTCCACCGTTGGCGTCGGCCGACCCGGCGGCGCCGAAGACCAGCGGGACGACACAGGCCAGCCCCAGACCCAGCAGGGCGAAGCCGGCAAGCCCGGTGGCGGTGCTGGGCACGAGGAGCGCGACGGCAAGGCCGACGGCGCCCAAGACCCCAGCCGTCCGCACCACCGGGACCGGTCCCGCCGCTTGGACGACGCGATCGCCGACCAGCCGGCCCCCGGCCATCGCCAGCGAAAAGGTCGCGAACGCGGTCGCCGCCACGCCCTCGCTGGTACCGACCACCGATCGCAGGTACACCGCACTCCAGTCGGCGACCGCGCCCTCGGTGAACAGGGCACAGAACCCGAGCATGCCCAGGAGCATCACCCGCCGGGACGGCCGTCCCAGCCTCCTCCCCGGCGCGGTCCCGGCACCCGCGCCGGGATGAGCCAGCCGCAGCGCGGCCGTGGCGCCGATGAGGCCGGCCGCCAGCGCCACCGCCGCAAGGTGCGGCGGCGCGCCGATTCCAAGGCCGGCGACAAGGCCGGCGACGCCGGCGCCGAGAAGCCCACCGATGCTCCACATGCCGTGCAGACCCGACATCACCGGACGGCCCACTCGGCGTTCCACCTCAACGCCGTGGGCGTTGGCCGCAACGTCCAGCGCTCCACCCGCCGCCCCGTACACCGCAAGCGCCGCGACCAGTGGCAGCAGCGCGGGCATCACGGCCGGCAGGGCCAAGCTGCCGGCCAACAGCGGAACGCAACCTCGAACCACCGCGCGGCTGCCGACACGGGCCACGAGCCGACCCACCAGCGGCATGGTGCCGACCGCACCGATGGCCGGTGCCAGCAGCGCGAGCCCGAGAGTTCCCGGATCGAGGTCCAACGCCGCCTGAACCCAAGGAATGCGCGCCGCCCAGCTGCCCGACACCACCCCGTACAGCACGAACACGACGCTCAGGGCCACACGCCCGCTTGGTGCCTCGCGGTGGCGGGCCCCGTCGGGTGGGAACGGACGCATCACCTTGTGTCCTACCGCTCCGCTACATGAGGACGTGCCTTCTTATACTGGTCGTCCCGCAACGCTAGGCCGTCGCCGTGGTCAGCCCGGTTCGCTTTCCTGCCCCCGTCCCGACCGGTCAGCGGCCGATCTTTGACGCTCACCTGCACATCATCGACGCGCGCTTCCCCCTGGTGCCCAACCAGGGGTACACCCCCGAACCGTTTGACGTGGCGGCGTACCGCCGGCGCACGGCCGCGTTGCAGGTCACCGGCGGGGCGGTCGTCTCCGGTTCGTTCCAGGGCTATGACCAGACTTACCTGCTCGACGCGCTACGGCGGCTCGGTCCCGGCTTCGTCGGCGTCACCCAGCTGCCCGCCACCGTCACCGACCAACAGATCCGCTCGCTGCACGCCGCCGGGGTGCGGGGGCTGCGCTGCAACCTGTACCGCGGGGGCGGACACGACCTCGACGAGTTCGGCGGCCTCGCTGCCCGCGTCGCGGACCTGGCCGGCTGGCACGTCGAGCTCTACGTCGACGCTCGCGACCTGCCTGACCTCGACGGGTGGCTGGCCCGGCTCCCGGCCTTCAGCGTGGACCACCTGGGATTGTCACGCGACGGGCTGCCCGCACTCCTGCGGCTGGTGGAACGTGGCGTCGCGGTCAAAGCCAGCGGCTTCTCCCGCGGTGATCTGGACGTCCCCACGGCCCTGACGGCGATCGCCGCCGCCAATCCGAGGGCCCTGCTGTTCGGCACCGACCTGCCGTCCACCCGAGCGCCCAGCCCCTTCGCCGACAGCGACGCGGCATTGGTGCTCGACGTGCTGGGCGAGGAGCTGGGATGCCGGGCGCTGCACGACAACGCCATGGCCTTCTACCGACTGGAGTCGTCGCCTGAGCTGGGGCTGCGCCCCGGCGAAGTGGAGGTCACGGCCGAGGGGACCGGCATCCGGGTCGAATCTCCGGCCGGGGACCGATTGACGGAGCGGCAAGGGCGGACAGTCGTGCCCGGCTCGGGTGCCAGTCTGGACGACGCCACGGTTCGTGCTCTTCGTGATGCCGACCAGCGGTAGTCGGCGAGCACCTGCCGAACTGCTGGTCGACACCAGCATCGCTATCGCTCTTGTCCGGTATCGCCGGACGTGCCCACCTGGTGATCCAGTCGTCCACGCGATGGACGGGTTTCCTGCTGGCCAGGCTGCCCGGCCTCGGGATCGCGGGCGGTGCGGTCTATGACGCGCTCGTCGGTGCCACCGCTGCCGAGCACGGATGGCCGCTCGCGACGCGCAACCGGCAGGCGCTTGACACCTATCGAGCGCTCGAAGTCACCGTGCTGGTCATCGACTGACGGTGCCGTCGTCGCCGGCGGTGCCCTCGGCGAGCTCACCCCAGAACCGCACCCACTCCCGCTCGTGGCCGAGTCCCGCCCGCAGCGTCAGCGGCGGGCCTTGCACGTCCTGACCGTCGCCGGCCCGAGCCTCGTACTCGGCGAGCTTGCGGCGGTGCGCCTCCAACCGGCGCGAGGCCAGCGTCGCGACGTCCGCGCCGAAGAACAGCTTGAGCAGGCCGAGGTCGCGCAGCTCGGGCAGCTCGTCGGTGGGAGCGTTGCGCCATGCTCGTAGCGCCTCCCGCCCGGATGCGGTGAGGCGGTACAGCTTTCGCCGTCGCCCATGCGTCTCCCGGTGTTCCGTCAGGTAGCCGCCCGCGGCGAGGCGTTCGGGCTCGGCGTACAGCGCCGAGTGCGGAACCGACCAGAAGTTGCCGACCGAGCCGGCCACCAGGTTCTTGAGGTCATACGGCGTTGCCTCGTCGACCCGCTCGAGCAGGCCGAGGACGATGAACGAAGTCGGCGTGAGGGTCACGATTCGTTACTCCAAACAGGACGATCCATATTGGACACTGGAACGGCAATGGCGTACGGTGTCGACTAGACCGTCCATCCTAGACCATGGAGTCTGCCATGCGCACCGCTCGAGGCCGTCGATCCGTCCAGCGTCCACCTCCTGAGAGTCGCTCCCCCCGGCGCGGCAACACTGCCATGACGCCGACGCTGTACTGGCTGATCGGCGCCGCGGCTGCCCTCAGCCTCGCTCACCACGGCGACCACATCCTGCGGGGTGCGATCGGATGGCCGCTGTCCGCTGAGGTCAACCCGTTCACGTACAGCCTGTTCGTCTACCCGGCCCTGATCGCCGGCCTGGCACTGTCCCTGCGCGGCCGGGTCGGCCCCAGGTTCTGGTCATGCTTCTCAGCCGGAGGCGGCCTATTCGTCGCCGCCGTGCACGTAGGACCCGCAGCCGGCGACGCCGTGGCCGACATCCCTGGCCAGTACGCCTCACCCGTCGCGGGGGCGTTCGCGGTCGGTCTGCTCGCTGCCTTCGTGCTGGTGCTCGTCGGGACGTTCCTGTACGAGACGAGGCTGGTGGCCGCCGCCGCGCGACGGCCGCTGGCCAGCTTCCTGGTCCTGGCGTACGCCTTCTCTTGGAGCTGGTGGCTCCCGCTGACGCTGAGCGGAGCAGTGGTCGAGCCAGGGACCTTCGTGCCCCGATACCTGCCGGGGCTGGTCGGACCGTTGGTCGCCGCCTTCGTGGTGACCGCGATGACCCACGGCAGATCAGGCGTGAAGGAGCTGCTCGCACGGATGCTGCGCTGGCGCGTCGGCCTGCGGTGGTACGCGGTCGCCGTCATCGCGCCGATCGGCCTGTTCGTGGTCGCCAGCGCGGCCGCGCAAACCTGGCCGCTGCTCGCCGACCTGGGTCGCTACCCGGCGCTGCCCGCCACCACCCCCCTGCTGGCGTGGCTGTTCGCCGTGATGGTCAACGGCCTCGGTGAGGAGACGGGGTGGCGGGGTTTCGCCCTGCCGCACCTGCAGCGTCGCTTTCGCCGGCTGCCGGCGATCGCGATCCTGACGGTTGCCTGGGCGGCCTGGCACGCCCCGGTCGTGCCAGTGCTGGCCAGCTTCCGCGACCGAGGGCTGTCGAGCCTCGCGCTGCTCCCAGCCTTCGTCCTCGGGATCGGGTGTCTCGCCGTGGTGCTCGCGTGGCTCTACAACCGTTCGGGCAGCGTGTTGATCGCGGCGTTGTGGCACGGCACCTACAACATGGTCGCTGCCACGACCGCCGCGCGTGGCACCATCGGAACCGTCGTGACCTTGTCGATCATGCTGTGGGCCGCCGCTCTGGTGGTGCTGCATGTGCGCGCCGAGCGCAGAGGCGATGCCCCTGGCCCTGAGAAACCTGGGTCTCGCGACGTTGTCGCCTCCACGTTGACAAAGTCGCTGGACCCCGAGGATCAGCGGGTGGCCGCGGGATCCACCGCCTCCTCCGCCTCCCTCCGACGCAGCCTCGCTCAGTCGGACCCCGGCGCGCTCGCTTCGTCCAGCGGACGCACCTCCACACCGACCAGGGCGTAGGTGGCGGCCGCGTTCGCGGCCGGAAAGTCACACCGGGCCCACACCCTGCTCGCCTGTCGTGGCTTTCTCGCATGCCGCCGTGTGGTTACCTACGCCAGCAGAGACGACCGTTTCCCGTCGCGAACACTGCCGCGCCCGGAGGCCACCGTGACCGTCGAGTTCTTGGTGACGACGTTGATCATCGTCGCGACACCTGGCACGGGAGTGATCTACACCCTGGCAGCGGGCCTTTCGCGCGGGGGTCCGGCAAGCCTGATCGCCGCGGTCGGTTGCACGCTTGGCATCGTCCCGCACATGATGGCGGCGATCACGGGCCTCGCGGCACTCCTGCACGCCAGCGCGCTCGCGTTCCAGACCTTCAAGTACCTGGGCGTTGCCTACCTGCTCTACATGGCGTGGGCCACCCTGAAGGAGAAGGGTGCGCTGGCCGTGGAGGCAGACACCGCTCCCCGTTCGGCGTCGAAGGTCATCCTCTCCGGCATCTTGATCAACATCCTCAACCCCAAGCTGACGATCTTCTTCTTCGCCTTCCTGCCGCAGTTCGTCAGCACCAGCGACCCCAACGCCGTGTCGCGGATGCTGGAACTGAGCACCGTCTTCATGCTGGTCACGTTCGTCGTGTTCGGCGCCTACGGGGTGTGCGCCGCCGCGGTGAGGAACCAGGTCGTCTCTCGACCTGGCGTGATGACATGGATGCGGCGTGTCTTCGCTGGCGCCTTCGTCGCGCTCGGGGCCAGGCTGGCCGTCACTTCTCGGTGAGCGTCCGGCCCGGCGTTAGCCACGATCGTTAGGTACTGCGTCTCCCCACCGGCAAAGTGCGCCGGTGGCTGGACGGTTACACGCGGGCAGGCATCGACTACCCGCCCGTTATTCGAGAGCGCTCAACCGGGGACGACGCGGTGACGTGGGGCGAGTTTGTAGAGCTCGGCTACCTGCGGAAGTACCGGCACGCCGGCGTGACCTTGCAGGGGCCTCGGCCATTCGTCACCCGGCTGCGCGACGAGTTCGGGATCCCGCACCCGCTCGCACACAAGTGCGTCTACCTCGCGGAGCGTCTCCAACTCGTCGTCATCGACCCCGCGCGGGCGTTCGGCATTCCGACGATCAGGGGCATCCGCATCGAGGTGCTCTTCGAGGCGTTCGAGGAGGGCGACAGCGTCGAGACGCTGGCTGACGACTTCGACGTGAAGAAGAGGGCCCCGGCTGACCGATCGGGGGGGTGCGCCATGGCCAGCCACTGGCACCGAACCAGTTGAGAATCGCACCTCGAAACACTCCTGATGCTCGGCTGTTTCGTTCGAGTCGCCGGCGTCCTCGATGTCAGACTCCGTGCATGGACCCTCGAATCCACTTCATCACGCTGGCAACACCGGACCTCGACGCGGCACGTGGCTTCTATCGCGACGGACTGGGCTGGGAGGCGCTTGTCGATGTTCCTGGAGAGATCATCTTCTTCCAGACGGCCCCTGGACTCGTTCTCGGGCTGTTCGACGCCGAGAAGTTCCGCGATGACCTCGCTGGTGCCGTCTCCGACAGCAGCATCACGGGTGTCACGCTGTCGCACAATGTGGATAGCCCTGAGGCAGTCGACGCGGTGGTGGACTCCGCGGTTCAAGCCGGTGCCAAGCTTGTCAGATCTCCGCGGCGC
Source organism: Actinomycetota bacterium (assembly GCA_030858865.1). Classification (GTDB taxonomy): domain Bacteria; phylum Actinomycetota; class Nitriliruptoria; order Euzebyales; family Egibacteraceae; genus JACCTL01. Next base: position 19,352 of record JALZLF010000034.1, read on the forward strand.
GCTGCGTTCGGTGGCTATCACGGCCACTTTGGCGATCCCAACGGCGTGATCTGGGAGATCTGTCACAACCCGTGGTGGAGCGTCGACGAAGACGGACGCGTCCACTTGGGCGACGGAGGATAGGCACGGACATGCGTACCTGCGCAGGCGAACCCGGTGCTACGCGTGATGGACCGAGGCGACCTGATGCAGGCGAGGCTCGACGGTGGCGAGGTCACCGGCGGCGTGCATGTGGCCTTGAGCGGTGGGGTCGTCAAGCATTGCCATGAAGTCCTCGCGGCTGCGCCACTGGGCGTAGTTGACGACGCGGGTGCCGTCGAGACTGGCGTGGATGTTGGCGGAGACGAACCCTGGCTGGTGGCGCATGACTTGCTCCGTTGCCTCGACGAGCAGGTCGACGAGTTGCTGTTGGGCCTCTGGGGCAACGGTGAACACGTTGATCAAGGTGGCGACGTCTTGGCCGGCGGCGATCGTGGTGGTGGTCATGGCTGCTCCTTGGGTCTGTCGAGGTTGTCGATGATCGTGGCCAGGGTGGCCATGAACGTGGCGATCTCGCGGTCGTCGAGTCCGTGGACGACCATGGTGTTGGGTGCGACCCAGGTGGCCGCCGCCGCGCAGTCTCGTCGAGCTCGACGCCGGGTCTTCCCAGATCGCCAAGGAGAAGACCTCCTGCTCCTCTGGCCGCAACCGCCGCCAGGCCGCGGCCAGGTCGACGCGCCGGGCGACCATGTCGTCCTCGGCGTGGGTGAAGGTCTCGGTGGCCTCGGCCATGCGCACGCCGAGGGCATGTCGCCTGACCTGGCCGCGCCGGCTGTTCAGCAGACAGTTGCGGGCCGTGCCGAACAGCCAAGCGCGGGCGTCGTCGGCCTGCCGGGGACGACGTCGAGGCGGCGCCAGGCCACCAGGAACGCCTCGTGGACGGCGTCCTCGGCGTGGTCGGGACCGGCCCGGCGTTGCACGAACCGCAGCACGTCGGCATATGTGCTCGCGTAGAGGCTCGCGAACCGCTGTTCTCGGGCCGGGCCGTCACGCCAACCCGCCCTTCCTCGTACCGACACGTCCCCAACGCCAGCAACAGACATGCCACGGGCGTTGGGGCGCCGGTTCGCGTGGACCCACGTCAGGTGGAGGTGCGGGGAATCGAACCCCGGTCCAAGTGCCTCAGCTCCGGAAGCGCTACGAGCGTAGATCTCGGGTCATTGTCGGGCTGCCGCACTCCGAGACCAAGCGCCTCGGCAGCCGTACGTCACGAGAAGGTGTCCCCACCGGCCCGTGACAGACGACCGGCAGGTGGAGCCTGGAAGCGACGCCCGACCCTCCACCCCAGGCGAGTGAAGGCGGACGGGCGACCTAGTTAGGCCGCCAGGGCCATTTCGTCGTTGGCACCTATAAGGTTGCCCGGACAGATTTTCGAGGTGACCGGACGTACTCGGCTCGCTCTCCCGGGACCGACCAGCACCTGTCGAAGCCAGTCACCCCCGAAGGACGGGTTGCAGTTGTCAGTGAACCCGCAGCCATGCTACCGCCCCGTGACTCCCGAGCTGCGCCTCCCGCGTCTGCCGGTTCCCGGTGACCGCGTTGCGGTCGTCGCCCCGGCCGGTCCGGTTCGGCCTGACCGGGTGGCCCGTGGCCTCGACTGGTTGGGCTCGCTCGGCCTTGAGCCCGTGCCAGCCCGACACCTCAGTGATCGCGGCGGCCACGGGTTGCCCTTCCTGGCGGCGGATGACGATGCGCGCGCCGCCGACCTGCACGATGCCTGGTGCGACCCGCACATCGCCGCGGTGCTCTGCGCGCGAGGCGGGGACGGCACCCCACGGCTGCTGGAGCGGCTGGACTGGCCGGCGCTGTCCGCCGCGGCGCCCAAGCCGCTGGCCGGGCTGTCCGACATCACGGCGCTGCACCAGGCCTTTGCCCGACGACTCGCAGTCGCCACGCTGTGGTCACCGATGCCATGCACCACGGTGCTGTGCGGTCCCTCGGCAGACGCCACGTCTCGAGACCGGCTGGTGGCGGCGCTGCTGCGGCCCGGCAGGGCGGTGGAGCTGGCCGGCGACCCGCTGGTTGGCGGCCGGGTGTCGGCTCCGCTCGTCGGCGGGACATTGGCCAGCCTCTCGGCGATGGTTGGCACGCCCGACTGCATGCCAGCCTCGGGAGCCATCGCGGTGCTGGAGGACCTGGGTGAGGCGCCCTACCGCATCGAGCGGTTCCTGACCCACCTGCGCCGAGCGGGCTGGTTCGACGGGGTGGCCGGCGTCGCGTGTGGCGACTGGGTGGACTGTGGCGACCCGGCCGAGCTGGCCATGGTGCTACGCGACCGCCTGGGCGACCTTGGCGTCCCCGTTGTCCTCGATCTGCCGTTCGGGCATGGCCAGGTGCAGTCGTCGCTGTGGTTGGGTCGTCCCGCAGTCCTCGACGGCGACGCCGGCCGGCTGCTGCAGGCCGTCTGAACGCCACCCGAGCCGGTCAGCCGCCACTGCCGTAGGGCCGGGTGATGATCTCGAGGAAGTGTCCGTCCGGATCTTGGAAGTACACCCCGCGGCCGCCGTCGGCCGTGTTGATCTGCCCCGGCTGTTGCCTGGCTGGATCGGCCCAGAAGGGCAGGTCGCGCTGCGTGATCCGCTCGAAGATCTCGTCGAACTCGGTCTCGCTGATCAAGAAGGCGTAGTGCTGCGGCGTGATCTCATCCTGGGCGTCCAGAAAGTCCAGGGTCACGCCGTTGCTGGTGACCACCATGACGAACGGCCCGAAGCGAGTCGGCGCTGGCAGGCCGAGGAGCTCGGCGAGTAACTTCGCCGAGGCCTCGCTGTCCGTGGCGGACACGATCGTGTGATTGAGCTCTACCGGCATCTGCGGTCCTTTCAGACGTACGGGCGCAGGAATGCCCGCAGCGCCCTGGCACGATCTCGCACCTC
>JALZLF010000036.1 GCA_030858865.1 Actinomycetota bacterium
GGCGACGGTCCCGCTGCTGCCGTACGGCTGGGTCGGCGAGCCTGGCGCGCCCGCCCTGACAACATCTACGCCGCTGACGCCCTGGCCTGGGCGCTGCACCGGGCGGGCAGGGATACAGAGGCGCTCCCGCTGATGCGCCGTGCGTTGCGGCTGGGTACCAGCGACGCCCTGCTGCGCTACCACGCGGCTGAGGTGTTCGCGGGAGCCGGTCGCGACCAGCAGGCTCGCCAGCAGCTGCGAGCGGCACGCGACACCGATCCCTGGTTCTCACCGCACCATCAGCCGTCCGCTGGCGCACTGGCCCGCCGGCTGGGCCTGCGCGCCCCGACGTCCTGGACGCGGCCATGAGACGCCTGGCGACGGTGTCCCTGGGCGCGCTGGCCATCGTGGCGTTGCTTGCCGGACCGGCCGCCGCGCATCCCCTTGGCAACTTCACCACCAACACCGCCGCCGCCATGGTGGTCCACCCGGACCGCCTCGACGTCACCTACGTCCTCGACCTGGCCGAGATCCCCACGCTGCAAGCCGTGCAGCGCGCCGACGGCGACGGCAACGACACCCTCGACGGCGCGGAGTCGCGCGGCTACCGGGCACAGCAGTGCGCCACGCTGGCCGCCGGCCTGCGGCTGCGGGTTGGCGACATGCGCCCGCCGCTGACGGTCGAGCGCAGTGAGCTGACCCTTTCTCCGGGCCAGGCCGGGTTGGACACCCTGCGTCTGACCTGTGGGCTGCGCGCCGGCCTTCCCTCGCCGCAAGGCGAGACCGTCCTGGCGTTGTCGGACACCAACCTGGCCGACCGCGTGGGATGGCGGGAGATCACCGCCACCTCAGAAGGCATGACGTTGCTCGGCAGCAACGTGCCGACCACGAGCAGCAGCGCCCAGCTGACCGCCTATCCGAAAGATCAGCTGCAATCGCCGTTGGACCAGCGCAGCGCGACGCTGCGGGTGCGTCCCGGCCCGGGGTCGGCGGCCACGGCGGCGCCGGCAGCGCTTGGCAACGCGCTGCCCGCAGGAGTGGACCGCCTGGCGGAGTCGTTCACCGACCTGGTGTCCACCCGATCACTCACGCCGACGTTCGCGCTGCTGGCGGTCGGCCTGGCACTGCTGTTGGGGTCCCTGCACGCCCTGGCCCCCGGCCACGGCAAGACCGTCGTGGCCGCCTATCTGATCGGGCGGGAGGGCTCCGCACGGCAGGCCCTCGGCCTTGGCGCCACGGTGGCCGTGACCCACACCATGGGTGTGCTGGCCCTCGGCGTGCTGTTGTCGGTGACCGACGCGATCACACCGCAGCGGCTGTACCCGATGCTGGGTGTGGCCAGCGGGCTGCTGTTCGCCGGGGTCGGTGTGTTGCTGCTGCGCCAAGCGTGGTCGGCCCGTCGTGCCGGCGGCTCCACGCACGGCCACGACCACGACCACGACCACGACCACGGCCACACCCACGCCGGAGCACAGGGCCACACCCACGCCGGGGCGCAGAACCACACCCACGCCGGGGCGCAGGACCACAACCACGCCCGTGATCGTGGTGGACTGTCATGGCGCAGCCTGGTGGCGCCCGGTCTGGCCGGCGGGCTGGTTCCCAGCCCCTCCGCGCTGGTCGTGCTCCTCGGCGGGATCGCCCTGGGACGGGCCTGGTTCGGCGTCACCCTGGTGATCGCCTACGGCATCGGCATGGCGGCGGCGCTGGTGGGCGCCGGCTACCTGCTGGTGCGAGCGCGCGACCGGATGGTCCGCCGGGTTGCCCGCCACCGCCCCGGCCGCCTGCTGCGGCTGGGACAGGCCCTGCCGGTGGTCACCGCCGCGCTGGTCACCACGGGAGGCCTGGTACTGGCCGCACGGGCGATGGCCGGAGCCTGAGCGCTGCCTCGATGCGCTACCGCCTGACGCCGCGGTCCTCACAGGTGCGTCTCAGCCCGGCGAGGCTGCGGCGGAACACCCGGCGCACGTGCGGCACGGCCAGCGTCCGCGCCGCCACCTCGCCAAGTGGCCCGAGGGGCGCGTCGATCTGCTCCCGCCAGGTGAAACGGGTCCCACCGGCGGTCGCTGCCAGCTCGAACGCGCCGGAACCGCGGATGAGCCAGCCGTCGTGACGCACGCCGATCCGCCGCTGTGGCTGCCATTCGGTGATGACCAGGACGTCGGTTACGACGATCCCGGCGATGATGTTCGTCGGGCAGTGCAGCACCACGCCCACGCCTTCGCGATGCCGGCTGACCACCCGAACCCCACGCGCGTCGACCATCCAGCGCGGCTGGTTCTCCCAGTCGACCAGGACGTCCCAGACCCGTTCGGGCGGCGCCTCGATATGGACACAGACCTCGACCCGAGCCACATGCCCTCCTGACCGGCCGCGGCCTGTCCGTTGCCATTGGGAACCCGAGTATCGGTCAAGTAGCCTCTGGGCAACGACGACGGGCTGCTCGCGCACGGCGCGGTCCCGTCGAGCCCGCCGATGGCGGCGCCTGGCGCCCCTCGCGTGGGCGGGTGCGCCTGCACGGGCGCGGCCCACTCGAGCGACGGAGCAGGGATGTTCATACAGCTGAACGGCGTCAGGCACCACTACATCAGCAAGGGCGAGGGACCACCCGTCGTCTTGGTCCACGGCCTCGGCGGCACGCTGAACGCCTGGTACGGGGTGCTGGAGAACCTGTCGCTGCACCACCACGTCGTCGCCCTTGACCTGCGCGGTCACGGCCGCAGTGACGGCGGCGGGCAGGAGATCTCCATCCAGTCGCTGGCCGCCGACGTCGAGGCGTTGATCGCCGCTCTCGAGCTTCCGGCCGTGACGCTGGTCGGCCACTCGATGGGAACCCTGGTCGCGCAGCAGCTGGCCGCCACCCGGGCCGAGATCGTCGACAATCTCGTGCTGGTCGGCGGGATCTCCCACTTCGAACCACCGGCCAAGGACGCCTACGTCAAGCGCGCCGAGATGGTGGAAGCCGACGGCATGGACGCGCTGGTCGACGACTGGATACCAGGGGCGCTGGCCCCTCGGACACGGGCCAAGCTGCCGCAGCTGGTGGGCCTGCTGCGCGAGACGTTCCTACGCAACCAACCGGCCGCGTATGCGCAGGCCTGCCGTGCGCTTGCCAAGGCGCCGCCGATCAGCCACACCGACATCGGCCAGCCGACGCTGCTGCTGGTCGGCGACCACGACCGGTCAACGCCGATCGCGATGACCGAGGAGCTGCACCGGCTCATTCCCGTGTCCTCGGTCCGCGTCATCGCCGGTGCCGCGCACTGGGCCGCGCTCGAGCAGCCCGACGCGCTCGCGGCCGCCATCCTGGAATACCTGACCTGACGCCGGTCCGACGCCGATCCCGTGTCTTGGGCGCTACCGCCTTCGGCTACTTGAGCGCCTAGGTCGGCGGTGAGAAGGACCCGTCGTCGAGCGTTGCCCCTTGCGGGGCCGGCGGTGCGGCAGCCTCGGGTGTTGCCGTCGCCGATCCCGCGACGCCGCGACCACGTTGCTGGTAGCGGGCGGCCAGGCAGGCCAGGAACAGCTGTGGCTGTGTGCCAGCGGGTGGAGTGTGACTGACCTTGGCCGCCAGCCCGGCGGCGAGGTCGGCGGCCAGCGTGGCGCGCCGGGACTGCGGCAGGGAGTCGGTCCGCAACAGGTAGGCGCGCAGGGCGTCGTAGTCGGCGGCGGAAAGACCGGACGGGTCGATCGTCTCGGCGTAGGACTCCGCCCCGAGCGGCACGGCGAAGGAGGCAACCTGCGGCCGAGCCGCACCGGTGCGCTCACGCAGGACGACGGTGCCAGCCACGAGGTCGCCGAGACGTTGGTGGCGGCGGCTGAGCAGCGCCGTCACGACGGCACCCGCGCCGAACGTCACCCCGAAGTCGACCAGCGACAGGGCGGCGCGTACGGCGGCGTGGCGGAAGCGCACCGGCGCACCCTCGACGGTCACCACCCGCAGACCCAACGCGGCCTTGCCGAGGGTGCGACCCCGCCACAGCGTCTCCAACGCGATCGGATAGCCGAACAGCACCACGATGTTGAGCACCAGGAACAGGCTGATGGTCACCCAGTTGGGCAGGCCAGGACCGCTGGAGTCCAGCAGGTAGGCGGTGCCGAGGTTGAGCACGAGCAGGACCGCGCCGATCACGCAGTAGTCCAGCAGCAGCGCGGCTCCACGCGAGCCGACGCCCGCCTCCTCGAAGTCGAGGCGCACCGCCTCGGGGGTGACGATCCCATACTCAGCTCGCGCCACGAAACCTCCGCTCGGCGGGCGACAGCCCTATCCTGCCTGCGGTGGACATCGACCGCTTCATCGCGACGAATCGGCCCGCCTGGCAGCGACTCGAGCAGCTGTCGCGCCGGGCCGGGCGGGATCCGCGCCGGCTGGACGCCGACGAGCTCGACGAGCTGGTACGGCTGTACCAGCGGGTCTCCAGCCACCTGTCCACCGCACGGACCTACCTGCGCGACCCGGCTCTGACCGCGGAGCTGACGCGGCTGACCGCGCACGCGGGTGCGGTGGTGTACGGCAGCCGGCCGCGGACCGTGCGCGCGGCCGTGCGCTTCGTCACCGACACGTTCCCCGCAGCGTTGTGGCACGCACGAGCCTTCGTGGTGATCGCGGCGCTGCTGTTCAGCGTTCCAGCCGCGGCGCTGGCCGTCTGGTTGGCGGGCTCGCCGGCGGCGCTGGACGTGGCCGTGCCCCCGGCCTTGCGGGAGGCCTACGTCGAGGAGGACTTCGCCGCCTACTACTCGTCGAGCCCGTCGGCCCAGTTCACCTCCCAGGTCAGCACCAACAACATCCGGGTCGGCATCCTGGCCTTCGCGGCGGGCATCCTGCTGTGCCTGCCCACCGCGGCGCTGCTGGCGTTCAACGGCCTCAACCTGGGCGTGGCGGCCGGGCTGTTCGCGGCGGTCGGCCAGCAGCCCCGCTTCTGGGGCCTCATCCTGCCCCACGGCCTGCTGGAGCTCACCGCGGTGTTCATCGCGGGCGGCGCGGGGCTGCGGCTGGGATGGACGTTGGTCGACCCGGGCGATCGAGCTCGCGGCCAAGCCCTGATCGACGAGGGTCGGCGGGCGGTGGTCCTGGTCATCGGTCTGGTGGTCGTGTTCTGCATCGCCGGCCTGATCGAGGGCTTCGTGACCGGGTCGCCGCTGCCGACGTGGGTCCGGGTTGGCATCGGCGCTGTCACCGAGACCGTCTTCGTCGCCTACGTCGTCGTCCGCGGCCGCGCGGCGGCGGCACGGGGGCTGACCGGATCGTTGGGCGAGGACAGCGAAGCCGGCTGGTCACCGGGTCCCGAGCTCACAACCGCCCAGTCGACTTGACCTTCAGGTAGGCGTCGGCCAGCTCGGGAGCAAGGCGGCCCGGCGGCGCGTCGATCACCACGGCGCCCAGCCCTCGCAGCCGCGCGACCGTGTGGCGCCGCTGCTCGGCGGCCTGCACGGCCGCTGCCTTGCGGTAGGCGGCGCCTGCCTCGACCGGCACCGCCGACGCCCACCTCGCCACCACGGGGTCATGGACCGCGGCGATGACCACGAGGTGGTCGCGAACCACCAGTGGCAGCGCCGGCATCAGCGTCTCGGCCACCGCCTGCTCGGCCAGCTCGGTCAGCACGATCAGCAGGGCACGGCGACGGAAGCGCCCGAGCGTCTCGACGAAGGCGCCGCGGTAGTCGCTTTCCACCAGTTCTGGCTCCAGCCGGTACATCGACTCGGTGACGGTCGACAGCTGGGCGCGCCCGCTGGACGGACCGACCACACCGCGAACCCGGTCGGAGAAGGCCACCAGGCCCGCACGGTCGCCGAGACGGGTGGCGACGGCCGTCATCATCATCACCGCGTCCATCGCGTGGTCAAGGCGTGGGACGCCTTCCACCCGCCCCGCCATCGTTCGGCCGCTGTCGAGCAGCACCAGCACCGTCTGGTTGCGCTCGGCGCGGTAGGTCCGCACGATCGGCTTGCCGGCGCGGGCGGTGGCCGCCCAGTCGATGCGGCGGAACTCGTCGTCGACGCCGTACTCACGGAGGCTGTCGAACTCGGTCCCGCCACCCCGCCCCTGCGCCGCCCGCAACCCCACCTGCAGCACCCTGGAGCGCGACAGTCGCAGCTCCGCCTCCTTCCGCGAGCGAAACGGCGGATACACCCGCAGCACGCCCGGTACCGCCACGCTGCCCTGCCGTGCCGCCAGCCCCAGCGGACCCTGCACGCGCAGCGTGATCCTGGTCGGATCGAAGCGGCCCCGCCGCTGCGGTCGCAGCCGCGTGCGGGCGGACCCGGTGCCCAGCGG
>JALZLF010000047.1 GCA_030858865.1 Actinomycetota bacterium
AGGCAGGCCTGCCCGCCGACGCGGTGGCCGTCGTTGCCGACGCCGGCGAGGCCGTGAATCGAGTGCGCGGCTGGCTGGCCGCCGGTGACGCGGTGCTGGTCAAAGCCAGCCGCTCGGTCGGCCTCGAGCGTGTTGCCGCCGCCTTGCACGCAACGGACACCCCGATCGGCGCAACGGACATGCCGATCCGCGCACCGAGGCAAGCCTCGTGACCGACATCTTCGGGATGCGCAGCGTTCTCATCGCCGCGGGTGTCGCGCTGATCGCCTCGCTGGTCGGCACGCCGCTGGCCATCCGCTTCTTCCGCCGGCGCGGCTACGGCCAGCTGATCCGCGACGACGGCCCACAGGCGCACATGTCCAAGCGGGGCACCCCGACGATGGGCGGCACGGCGATCATCCTGTCGGCGATCCTCGGCTACATCGTGGCCACGCTGGCCGGCTGGTGGGCGGCCCGTGACAGCGTCAGCTTCGTCGACGCCTGGTCCTCCGGCGGGCTGCTCGCCATCGGCGTCTTCGCCGGCATGGGCGCGGTGGGCTTCCTCGACGACTACATCAAGATCCGGCGCAACCGCAGCCTCGGGTTGACCAAGACCGCCAAGTTCACCGGGCAGGCGCTGGTAGCCGGCATGTTCGCCGTGGGCGCCGAGTACGTCGCGGAGACCTCCACCAACCTGTCGTTCATCGGGGCGACCAACTTCGACTTCGGGCGCTTCTTCGTGCTGTGGTGCTTTGTCATGCTGGCGGCAACCTCCAACGCGGTGAACCTCACCGACGGGCTTGACGGGCTGGCCGCCGGCGTCAGCGCGCTGGTGCTCGGCGCCTACGCCGTCATCGCCTTCTGGCAGTTCCGCCACGAAGGCGACTACTCGCTGGCGGTGACCCTGCACGCCGACGCCCTCGCCATCGCGGCCGCGGCGGGCATGGCCGCCTGTCTCGGGTTCCTGTGGTGGAACGCCTATCCCGCCAAGATCATCATGGGCGACACCGGATCGTTGGCGATCGGTGGCCTGCTGGCCTCCCTGGCCGTGCTCACCGAGACCGAGCTGCTGCTGGTGATCCTCGGTGGGCTGTACGTGGTCGAGACGGCCAGCGTCATCCTGCAGGTCGGCAGCTTCCGCCTGTTCGGCCGGCGGCTGTTCAAGATGGCCCCGCTGCACCACCACTTCGAGCTCGGTGGCTGGCACGAGACCACCGTGATGGTGCGCTTCTGGATCGTCGGCGGCCTGGCGGTGGCTTTCGGGCTGGGCCTGTTCTACGCCGAGGCCATCAACCGAGGGGTGGCCGGATGACCTCATGTAGCGACAGCGGTAGGTCACCAGCATGACCTCATGTAGCGACAGCGGTAGGTCACAGGCATGACCCCTGGTAGCCGGGTCCTGGTCGTCGGGTTGGGCGTGTCCGGCGAGGCGGCCGCGCGCGAGCTGCTGCGTCGCGGGGTCGAGGTGCGCGCGGTCGACGCGGGGCGGGGTCCCGCGCTGGAGGCTCGCGCCGAAGCGCTGCGCGCCGAGGGCGCCACGGTCGGGGTAGGGCGCACGGCCGCCGACGACATCGACGGCGTCGACCTGGTGGTGACCAGCCCCGGCGTGCCCCAGAACGACGCCGTGCTCGCCGCTGCGCTGCACCAGGGCGTGCCGGTCCACAGCGAACCGGAGCTGGCGTGGCGGCTGGCCGCCGGCCGCACCCGGCTGCTGGCGGTGACGGGCACGAACGGCAAGACCACCACCAGCGAGCTGCTGGCCGACTGCCTCGGTGCCGTGGCGGCCGGCAACATCGGCACGCCCCTGGTCTCGGTCCTCGGCGCCGACAACCCCCCCGGCCTCGTGGTCGCCGAGCTGTCCAGCTTTCAGCTGCGGTTCACGCACACGCTGCGTCCTGACGTGGCCGTCCTGCTCAACCTGTCGCCCGACCACCTGGACTGGCACGGTGGGCTGGACGGCTACCGGACGGCCAAGTCGCGGGTCTGGCGTTCGCAGCAGCCGACCGACTGGGCGGTCGTCAACGCCGACGACGCCGGGGCGCAGGCCGCCGCGGCAGCCGAGCCGCCTCCGGGGCGCCGCGCCGCCTTCACCCGATCGGCGCCACGGCACGGGCAGGTCGGCATCGAGGGAGGCGCGATCGTGGCCTTTCTCGGCGACGAGCCGGTCGAGGTGGCCGCCGTTGCAGACCTGGCGATCCGCGGTCCTCACAACGAGGCCAACGCCGCCGCCGCTGTCGCCGCCGCCTGCTGCGCTGGCGCCGACCCCCGCGCCCTGGCCGCCGCCTTGCGCGGCTACCAGCCCGGCGAGCACCGCCTGGAGGTGGTGGCCACGGTCGGCGGGGTGCGCTTCGTCAACGACTCCAAGGCCACCAACCCGCATGCGGCGGCGGCCGCGCTGGCGTCCTTCGGCGGCGCAGACCACAGCGACGGTCGCGTCGTGTGGATCGCCGGGGGACTGGCCAAGGGCCTGACCTTCGAGTCCCTTCGCCCCGACGTCGCGCGTTGCGTGCGCGCCGCCGCCACCATCGGGACCGCCGGACCCGAACTCGCCCGGCTCGTCCGCGGGCTGGGGCTGCCCGTCGTCGAGGCTGGGACGCTGGACGTCGCGGTCCGTGTCGCGGCCGATCTCGCCCACCCGGGCGACACGGTGCTGCTGGCTCCGGCGTGCGCGTCGATGGACCAGTTTCGCGA
>JALZLF010000070.1 GCA_030858865.1 Actinomycetota bacterium
CGCGGATGGGCGCCATCTTCACCTACGTCGCCATCGCCAGCCTCGGGCTGCCCGGCCTCGCCGGTTTTTGGGGCGAGGTCTTCGCGCTGCTGGCCGCCTTCAACCCGGCACCGGAACTGGCCCCGTACCTCGTGCTGTATCGCACGTTGATGGTGCTGGGCGCCTTCGGCACCGTGCTGACCGCCGGCTACTTCCTGTGGATGCTGCAACGGGTCGCCATGGGCCAGGCTCCGGAGCGCTGGACCGGCAGCGGCGGTGCCGGCCTCACCGACGTCTCGGTCATCGAGTGGGGCACCTGGACCCCGCTGCTGGTGCTGATCATCGTCCTCGGGTTCCTGCCCTTTCTGGTCTTCGGCATCACCAACGCCGACGTGACGGCGATCCTTGGCGTCTTCGGCAGCGGCGCGTAGGGCAGCGGCCATGGACGTCACCACCGTCGACTTCTTCGCGCTGATGCCCGAGCTCGCGCTGCTCGGCACGGCGCTGCTGGTACTGCTCGTCGAGCTGTTCCTGTCCGGCCGCCGCAAGCAGCTGGTCAACCCCCTGTCGATCGGCGGGGTTGTCGGTTCACTGGCGTGGGTGATCGCGCTGGCGGTGGACGGAACCCAGCGGCGCGCGTTCGGCAACATGTTCGTCGTCGACAACTACGCGCTGCTGTTCAAGGCGTTCTTCCTGCTGACGGCGCTGTTCGTGCTGTTTCTGTCCTACCGCTACTTCGCCGAGATCCGCACCTACCAGGGCGAGTACTACTTCCTGCTGCTGTCGGCCTTCGTCGGCATGCTGCTGATGCCCAGCGCCCGCGACCTGGTGATGATCTTCATCGCACTGGAGCTCGTCAGCGTCCCGGGTTTCGTGATGGCCGGACTGCGCAAGTTCGACCTGCGCAGCAACGAAGGCGCCCTAAAGTTCTTCCTGTTCGGCGTGCTGTCCGTGGCGGTGCTGCTGTTCGGGCTGTCGATCGTCTACGGCTTCACCGGCACCACCGACCTCGTCGGTGTGGCCGAGGGGCTGGCCGCCCTGGGTCCGGACAACCGGGAGCCGCTGCTGCTGGCGTCGATGCTGTTCGTGATCGTCGGATTCGGCTTCAAGATCTCCGCGGTACCGTTCCACTTCTGGGCGCCCGACACCTACGAGGGCTCTCCGATCCCGGTGACGGCGTTTCTGTCCGTGGCCTCCAAGGCGGCAGGGTTCGCGGGTCTGCTGCAGGTCTGCTTCGTGGCCTTCGAACCCCTGGCCGACGTCTGGGCGCCGATCCTGGGCGGCGTGGCGGTACTGACGATGACCCTGGGCAATCTGACGGCGCTGCAGCAGCGCAACATCGTGCGGCTGTTCGCCTACTCGTCGGTGGCCCAGGCCGGCTACATGCTGGTGCCCTTCGCCCTGGTGCAGCCGGGCAACGCCGAGGTCAACAGCGTCGCGTTCAGCGCGGTGCTGCTGTACCTGCTGGCCTACGCGGTGATGAACATCGGCGCCTTCGCGTGCATCGTGGCGGTGGCCCGCCAGCGCCCCGGGCGACAGATCGCCGACTACGCCGGTCTTGGTACGCATTCGCCGGGCCTGGCGTTCGGCTTGACGCTGTTCCTGCTGTCGCTGGCCGGCGTCCTGCCGATCGTCATCGGCTTCTACGCCAAGCTGTACATCCTGCGCCCCGTGGTCATCGACCCTACCTTCGGAGGGCTCCTGCTGGCCAGCGCCGTCGTGATCAACTCGCTGATCGGTCTGTACTACTACCTCATCGTGGCTAAGACGATGTGGATGGACGAGGCCACCGTGACCGACAAGGTTCGCCCGGGCCTGGCGCTCAACACCGCCATCGCGGTGCTGTCGGTGGCGGTGCTGGCCGTCGGCGTCTACCCGCAGGCCTTCGCCGGCTTCGCCGAGATCTCAACACTCGTCGCGGCGCCCTAGCGACAGGGCGGCCGTGGCCGACTCCGACGCCCGACCGGCCGGCCTCGCGGCCAGCCTGACGGCCATGCGGCCGCTGGACGTGGTGGCGACGCTGCTGCTGCTGTTCGCCCTGGCGCTTGGTCAGCCGCTGCTGGACGTGCTGGGGCGCAACGCCGAGTTCTTCGTCGCCCGGGAGGCGACCGTCGGCGAGATCCTGACGCTGACGGCTGCACTGACCGTCGGCATCCCGCTGCTGCTGGCCGCGGTGGTCTTGATCGTCGGCGCGGTGAACTCGCGTGCCGGCGCCGCGCTGCACGCCGTCCTGCTCGTCGTGTTGGGCACGGGCTGGTCGCTGCAGCTGCTCGAGGGGGTCGCGGCGGGCTCGCCGGTCTCGGGCGTGGTGTTGCTCGCCGCCGCCGTGGTCGTCGGCGTCGTGGTCTGCGGGGCGCTGTTCGCAAGCCTGCAGCTGCGAAGTGTTACGCGGGTCGGCCTGCTCGTGCCACTGCTCGTGGCTGGGCTGTTCCTGCTCGGCTCACCGGTGTCGCGAATCGTGCTGCCCGCGTCGGTCGACGCGGTGCAGGAGGGGATCGCCGACCCCGTTCCGATCGTGATGGTGGTCTTCGACGAGTTCCCGCTGGCCTCCCTGCTGGACCGCTCCGGCGACATCGACGCGAAGGCCTATCCCAACTTCGCCCGCATCGCGCGGGAGGCGACCTGGTTTCGCAACGCCACGACCGTCGACATCTCGACCGACCATGCGGTGCCGGCGATCCTGAGCGGCCGCTACTCACGGCGAGGCACCCTCCCGGTGCTGCGGGACCATCCGCGCAACCTGTTCACGCTGCTGGGCGACCAGTACGCCATCCACAGCTGGGAGCCGATCACCCAGCTGTGTCCGGTCAAGCTCTGTCCTGACCAGTCCACCTCGGGTTTCCTGGCCAGGTGGCGGTCCACCGCCCACGACCTGTCGGTCGTCTCCGGTCACGTCCTGCTGCCGGCGGACCTGACCCGAGGGCTACCGGCGATCGACCAGGGATGGAGCGGCTTCGCGGGGCGGCAGCCCGCCGGCACCGATCCTCGGTGCGCCGGTTCGTTGGCGCGCTGCGGCAGCCTCAACGCCCCCGTTGCCTGGGCCGACCGCCGGCGTCCGGAGCTGGAGGCGTTCCTGGACTCCCTTGGCGACCGCTCCGCCCGGCCGACCCTGCACTTCGTGCACACGCTGTTTCCCCACCAGCCATGGCAGTACCTGCCGACGGGGCAGCAGTACACGTCGAGCATCTCCACCCCCGGTCTTTTCCGGGGGGAGTGGGAGGCCGACGACTGGCTGGTCACGCAGGGCTACCAGCGCCATCTGCTGCAGGTCGGCATGGCCGACCGCTTCATCGGTCGCCTTCGCCGCCGGCTGCGGGCCGAGGGGACATACGACCGGGTCCTGGTCGTCATCACCGCCGATCACGGGGCGTCGTTCCGCTCCGGTCAGCCGTTTCGAGGTCTGCGTTCGGACAACTTCGGCAGCCTCGGCGCCGTGCCGCTGTTCATCAAGCCGCCGGGCGGGAAGCGGGGCGGCGTCGACGACCGTCCCGTGGAGTCCATCGACATCCTGCCAACGATCGCCGAGGTGCTCGACGAGCCAGCGCTGGCCGAGGGGTCGCAGGGCGCATCACTGTTCAGCGGCCCGGGGCCGCGTCGCGAGCGCAAGCTGATCCGAGCGCTGGGGGTCCCGTTTCGCTTCCCGGCGGATGGCACCGCGTTGCGCCAGGTGGCCGAGCGCAAGTTCGAGCTCTTCGGCTCCTTCGACGGCAGCGTGAACCCGTACGACGTCGCTCCCTCGGGGACCGCGCAGCTGCTCGGGCGCAGCGTCGGGCCGGTCGCGCAGGCCCAGGGCATCAGGGGCCGCATCGACGATCCGCAGCGCTACGAACGCGTCGAACCGACGGCTGCCGCAGTCCCCAACCTTGTGACGGGTCGGCTGACCGGCGAATTGGAATCCTCCGACCCCGTGAGGGTGGCCGTGGCGGTCAACGGCAGGATCGCGGCCGTCACGCAAGCCTCTTCCGATTCCACTGGTGCTGTCGTCTTCTCCGCGCTGCTGCCGCCCTCGGCGTTGCGGGAGGGTGCCAACGAGGTGCAGCTGTTGCTGGTCGAGGGCGCGTTCGACTCGCCGGGGCTGCGGCTGCTGTCCCAGGACCTGCCCTAGCAGGTCCCTGGCCGAGCCGTCGTGGCCCCGGCCTTTGCGGCGCCGGGGTTGACCGAACCTTTGCCTGCTGGGGGCAGGTTGCCAGCGGAGGCAACGCAGGGCGCGGGTACCCTGGCCGCAGGCGACGTCGCAGAGTGCGATTGCTGCCGACGAGGGGTGACGCGAGCGATGTTCAAGTCGTTCAAGACGTTTGTGCTGCTGGCCACGTTGTCGGGCCTGATGCTGCTGGCGGGACAGGCCATCAATGGCGGAACCGGGCTGACGATCGCTCTCGGGATCGCCTTGGCAATGAACGTTGGGTCGTACTGGTTCTCCGACAAGCTGGCGATCAAGATGGCCCGCGCGCAGGAGGCCAGCCCCCAGGAGTACCCCTGGTACCACTCGATGGTCTCCGAGCTGGCGCTCAGGACCGGCCAGCCGATGCCCCGCTTGTTCATCTCGCCATCGCCGCAGCCCAACGCCTTCGCCACCGGCCGCAACCCCAGCCACGCCGCGGTGTGCGTGAACCAGGGGCTGATCGACATGCTCGACCGCGACGAGATGGAGGGCGTGCTCGCCCACGAGCTGTCCCACGTGTTCAACCGCGACATCCTCATCGGCACGATCGCCGCGACGTTGGCTACCGCGATCACCTTTCTCGCCCGCTTCTCCTTCTTCTTCGGCGGTGGCCGCGACCGCGAGGGCGGACCCATCGCCCAGCTGGCGCTGGTGTTGCTGGCGCCGATCGCGGCGATGCTGATCCAGTTCGCCGTCACCCGCAGCCGCGAGACCCAGGCCGACGCCTCTGGTGCGCAGCTGTCGGGCAAGCCCTTGGCGCTGGCCAGCGCGCTGCAGAAGCTCGAAGCCGGCGGCAAGCAGCGGATGCGGATGGGCGGCACCCCAGCGGAGACGTCACCGGCCTTCAGCCAGCTGTACATCTCCGCGCCGTTCGGCGGTGCGGTCACCCGGGGGATGGGCTCGCTGTTCCGCACCCACCCGACCACCGAGTCCCGCGTGGCCAACCTGCATGAGATCGCTCGCGGCATGGGCCAGATCGGCTAGCTCGCCTCGCTGTCCTCGCAGCCGCCTGGGCATCGTGCGGCGGCGGGTCGGGGGTTCACCTGGCCCGGAGGCGTATGACCCGGTCCGTGCCAGGGCTCGAGCTGTTGGACGTCGTCAGGTACATCGCATGCCGGCGGGCCTTGCCTCGGACCATCGCGCGCAGCCGCCCGAAGCGCCCGTTGAGCGCGGTGGAGCGAACTGAGGCGTCGCGGCCGCGGTTGCGGAGGCTCAGCCTGCGCACATCGGATTCCTTCAACGTGGACACCAGCAGGTCGCCACGCCAGGTGTCCCAGTTCGGTCCGCGAAGGAAGGCTGCCCCGGACGTCGCCAGGGTGGAGCCGCCCGACGACCACGCCGGTGCGCGGTAGCTTGACGCCCGCCTGCAGCCACTGCTGGACGGCCCTGGAGTGGCGCGCCCGGTCCAGCACGGCCATCCGTAGTTGCTGCCCTTGACGATCCGGTTGAGCTCGTCGTGCACCTCGGGACCGTGCTCGACGGCGTACAGCCGGTTGCTGCGGGGCTGAAAGGCCAGGCCCTGAGGGTTGCGATGGCCGAGCGACCACACCAGCGAGCCCCGGAACGGGTTGGTCGAGGGCCGACTGCCGTCGCGGTTCACCCGCAGGATCTTGCCGTTGCGGCTCGACCGTCGCTGGGCGGTGGAAGCGTCTCCGGCGTCGCCCATCGCCACGTATAGCCGGCCCCGCCCTCCCAGCTCCAGCGCGCAGCCGTTGTGGATGGTGTTGGCTCGCATCCCGCGTCGGATGACGTAGCCGCGGAAGTCCAGACGCGAGCTGCGCAGCAGCCGGTAGCGCAGGACCTGGTTGCGCCAGGCGCCGTCGTCGCTGCGTGAGGCGCAGACGAAGACCTGGGTCCGGCCGGCGAACCGGCCGACGGCAATTCCCATCGCCCCGGCTTCGCCCTCGGCGCGCACCTGGGAGATGGAGTGGGTGCGTAGCAGGCGGGCGCCCTCCCGGTAGCCGGCGTAGATCCGGATGCGACCGGGACGTTCGGTGACCAGCATCCGGTTGTTGGGAGCGAAGGCGACGTCCCACGGAACGGTCAGGCCACGCTGCACGACGTTGGCCCGTAGGGCGGGCGCCGCGGCTGCCGGCATCGCCGGCAGAGTCACGGCGAGCAGGACGACGACGGACAGGATCGCTCGGATGCGCATCGGCGTTGCCTCCAGGCCCTCAGGTAGCGAGGCGACGACTGCTCGGCCGTGAAGCCTCAAAAACTCATGGAGGGTACGCCATTTCGTCCGGTATGCGAGTTCGTGCCACCGCCGACCGGACTTCTCGCGATGTCGCGCAGCGGACCGCCGACCGGCCATGCCGTGGACAGCGTCACCCGTAGGGGTGCAGCACCCCGGCGACATCCAGCGACAGCCCGGGGAAGAGCGGTGAGGTGAGCGTGTCGGTGGCGATGCGCAGCGAGGGGGCGGAATAGGAGTTGCCGGCGAGCCGATAGACCTCAATGCGGTCGGCATCGAGGTCGACGTACCAGTACTCCGGCACCCCGAACCGTTCGTACAGCGCTCGCTTGCCGACCAGCTCCAGGTGGCGAGTCGACGGGGAGGACACCTCGACCACGAGGTCGGGCGGCCCATGCACACACTTCTCCCCGATGCGGTCGAGATGGTCCCCGCTGAGGTACACCACGTCCGGCTCGACCACGTTGTCGTCGGTGAACACGACGTCGAGGGGTGCGACGTAGGCATGGCCGCCGTGCGCCCGGACATGCAGGGTCAGCTCCGTGGCCAGGAACAACACCACGTCCTGATGTCGGGTGCGTGGAGCTGGCGTCACGACCAGCTGGCCGCCAATGATCTCGCGACGAAGGTGGTCGTCCGGGAAGCGAGCCAAGTCCGCGTAGGTGAGCCCGGAGCGTGCGGGTGCCGCCATTCCAGCGCTCCTTCCGCCATGCGGCGACGCTACGACCGTAGCCCATCCACGCCTGGCGAGACAGCCGCTGGCCTGTGGACGCTGCCACCCGATCTCCGCTACGTGGCAGTTGGGGCCACGGATGGCCTACCGAGTGAGGTGACCGCGTAGCGTTGCGACATGAAGTTGCTGATCACTGAGCGCCGACCGCTCGCGGTGTTCTTCGTCGTCTACTACGCGATCCTGCTGATCTACGGCGCGGCGACCGGTGCGCCGCAGACGATCTTCTACGCGGTCTTCGTTGGAGGCGCTGCGCTGTTGGTGGCACGGTTGTACGGCCGAGCCAGCTTCAGTCCGATCGTCCTGTGGGGACTGGCCCTGTGGGGGCTGGCCCACATGGTGGGAGGGCTGGTGCAGACCCGCGGCACCGTCGTCTACGAACTGGGCGGCGGGGAGTTCCGGTTCGACAAGATCGTGCACTTCTTCGGGTTCGGCTTCGCGACCCTGGCCGCCTACGAGGTCGTGCGCCACACGGTGGGACGCGACGCGCCGGCCAGCTCAGTGGCGATCACGGCCGCGTTCGTGGGGCTCGGGATCGGCGCCGTCAACGAGACGATCGAGTTCCTCATCACGCTGCTGCCAGCAGACTCCAACGTTGGCGGCTTCTCCAACACCGGATGGGATCTCGTGGCCAACGCCCTTGGCGCCGCAACAGCAGCATGGCTGGCGCCCAAGCTGGAGGGTTCCAGCAACACGGGTGTCGCGCCGTCGAGGACGGCCCGGGGGTGAGCCGCGGGCAGGCGGGGTACACAGCGTGCATGGCTACCGCGAGGCCGCCGTTGGCGGCGACCCTGTTGCGAGGCGCGGTGGCGGGTGTGGCCGGAACCGTCGTGATGACCGGCTTCCAGAAGTTCGTCGAGATGCCGTTGACCCGGCGCGGGGACAGCTACGCGCCCGCGAGCCTCGCCGAGAAGGTCCTGCCTGTCCAGACCGGCAGCCACAAGGGGCGCAAGCGGCTCAACGACGGCACACACCTCGCCCTCGGCGTGATGTGGGGCGCCGCGCACGCTGTGGCGACGCATGCCGGGCTGCGCGGGCAACCGGCCGTGGCAACGGTGTTCGCCACTGTCTACAGCGGTGACGTCGCTTTGAACACCGCGCTCGGGCTCTACCAGCCGTCGACCTGGTCAGGTCGTGACTGGGTCATCGACGTCATCGACAAGCTCGTGCAGGCGGAAGCGACCGCGGCAGTGTTCGATCACGTCGTGGGGCCGAAGGCGAGCTAGCCAGGCGCGGCGTCGGCCACGGCCCAGTAGGGTGCCACCTGGTGTGTGCTACGGTGTAGCCCATGGACCGGGTTGGGGTGCGGGACCTCAAGCAGTACGCCAGCCGGGTGCTGGCGCGGGTGAAGGCTGGGGAGACGCTCGAGGTAACCGAGCACGGGCGCCCTGTCGCCCGCCTCAGCCCGCTGCGGGAGGGCAACGACTACGACCGCCTCCTCGAAGCTGGCGACATCTTGCCGGGGACCCAGGACGTGCTGGCGGTCCCCCCCGTCGCCGTCGCGCCAGGCGTCCGACTGTCCGACGACCTTGCGTCGCTGCGCGATGACGACTGGCGGTAAGGCTGCTCTATCTCGACACCAGCGCCCTGGTCAAGTTGCTCGTCCTGGAGGCCGGGACCGCGCCGCTGCGCGCGTTCCTGTCTGAGCGGGACGGCGAGCGGATGGTGAGCAGCGTTCTGGTCCGCACCGAGTTGCGCCGCGCCACCCTCCGCTTCGGGGCGCGGACCGACGTGACGCGTGAGCAAACACAAAACGCCGCCCAAGGGGTGACGGCGCTTCTGCGAACCCTCGACCTTGTCCGCGTCAGCTCCTCGCTACTCGATGACGCCGGTCAGCAGCTCCCGCCGCAACTTCGCAGCCTCGACGCCATCCACCTCGCCACCGCGCTTGTCTTGGGATCACCGTTGCGGGCCGTGGTGGCCTATGACCACCGCCTCCTGGATGCCGCCCGGGACGCGGGTCTGCCGACGGCCGCTCCCTAGCTGTAGCTCGATGGTCGCTACGGCAGCGGATCGATGGCCGTCGCCTGGCGAAGCTTGTGGAGCCAGCCGCGGGCTGCTTGGACTCCGGACACCGGCAGCTCATGGCCCCCGTCGTGCCAGTGCACCTCGACGTTCGCGCCTGCGCGGCTCAGGGCCGCAGCCAGTGTCTCCACACCCGCCGGTGTGGCGATCGGGTCGTGTCGGCCGCTGATCAGCACGGCCGCGATCCCTGA
The DNA here is from genome assembly GCA_030858865.1 of Actinomycetota bacterium. Lineage (GTDB taxonomy): Bacteria > Actinomycetota > Nitriliruptoria > Euzebyales > Egibacteraceae > JACCTL01. The sequence goes on from JALZLF010000070.1 coordinate 9,282, forward strand.
CAGGTCGCCTCGCGGAGGCGTATCGAGGATCGGCATCGGGGCAGCCAGCGCGGCCCCGCGCAACAATCCCGGGTTCACCAGCAGCATGGCTGCGGCGATGTTGGCGCCGTTGGAGAAACCCAGCGCGACGACTGGCCGGCCAGCGATCCGGTGGCGGTCCTGCGCCGCGACGACGAACGCTGCGAGCTCGCCGGTGCGTTGGACGACCTCGTCCTGGTCGAAGGTGAACGGGTACGCCGAGTCGTCACCCGTCGGGATGCGGAGGAAGTACCGGGGGACCCCGTCGGCCTCGACGACCATTCCTCGGGGGGCCAACAACGCCCCGTCGGGCGCCAAAGATCGCCCGACGCCGAGCAGCTGGTGTTCGTCGCCGCCGGTACCGTGCAGCAGCAGCAGGGTGGGAGCCTCGGAAGAAGCTGGTGGCTCGAACTGGTAGGAAAAGCCCTCCAGTTGGCCGCCGGTCACACCGTCTGCCCGTCGGAGGCCTCGGGCGGCGGGTGGCCCTCGGACCGGGGGCGGTCCCCGGGTGACTCGCTCGCCCACTCCTGCGGGTCGGGGACCTTCAGGGCCGGCAGTGCCGCCTGGATGTCACCGCGCTTGGGCTCCAGCCACGGCGGGAGCCGCAGGCGTCTCCCGAGCTCCAGCAACGGCTCGTCCTTGGTGAACCCCGGCGGGTCGGTGGCGATCTCCAGCAGGACCCCTCCCGGCTCCCGGAAGTAGATCGACTCGAAGTACTGGCGGTCGATGATCGGCGTCACGTCGACGCCCGCGGCGACGATCTCGGCCCGCCAGTCCGACTGGGTGCCGGCGTCGGGCGCGCGCCAGGCCACGTGGTGAACCGTGCCCGCAGCGACGAGTCCTCTGGACGCGTTCGGCTCGGCGACGACGTCCACGCGGGCTCCGGGACCGCCTTGCTTGGTGTCGTAGCGGTAGCGGCCGTCGCTCTCGTCGACCAGACGGAATCCCAGCGTGGCTGTCAGCATGTCGTGGGTGTTGTCGACAGCTGACTCCGACATCGTCACGGAGTGCAGGCCGCGGATGGCGTGCTCGGCCGGGATCGGCCCGCCTTCCCACGGTCTCGTGACGGGGGTGTCGGCGGCCGCTACCAGCTCGATCACCAGACCGTCCGGGTCGAACAGCTCCAGACACTCCTCACAGAAGCGGGTGGTGGTCCGCCGCACGTCGACTCCCACCCGCTGGAGGTGGGTCAGCCACCAGCCGAGCGAACCGGCGGGGATGGCGAACGACGTGGTCGTCGCCTGTCCCGTGCCGCGCCGCCCACGAGGAGCCCCCGGCCACGGAAAGAAGGTCAGGATGGTCCCCGGCGTGCCCTGCTCGTCGCCGTAGTACAGGTGGTAGGTGTCGGGTGCGTCGAAGTTGACCGTGCGCTTGACCAGCCGCATGCCGATGACCCGCAGGTAGAAGTCGGCGTTGCGCTGCGGATCACTTGCGACGGCCGTGACGTGGTGGATCCCGAGAGGTTCGACACCCATGCTGCGCTCCGATGGTCACCGGGTTGAACGCCGGAGGGGCGGCGCACTCTACAAAGCCGTGCCTGCGGTTTGTCCACGAAGTGGCAGGCTGGGGGCTTCCTTTCCAGCTACGCAAGGACAACCAATGGCGTCATTCGTCGGCAAGCTCGCCCGCTTGGCCCGCACTCCTAAGGGCCGCGAGCTCACGCAGAAGGCAGCCGAGCGGGCCAAGGAATACGCCGAAAAGCCGGAGAACCGCAAGAAGATCGAAGACCTGCGCCGCAAGGTCGTGGAGCGGGGCGAGCGGCGCAGCCACCAGCCGTAGCGCATCCGGCCGGCCGCCGCCGGCAACTGCCGGCAGGCGGGGCCACCCTCGCCAGAGGCGCGGCCGGCTTCGTTGGCTCCTACCGCGACCGGTTGCTCGGCCTGCTCGACCGGCTCGTCGACTCCGGCAAGTCGGTGATCGTCATCGAGCACCACCAGGCGGTCATGGCGCACGCCGACTGGATCGTCGACCTCGGCCCCGGCGCCGGCAACGACGGCGGCCGGATCGTCTTCGAGGGCACACCCGCCGACCTCGTCGCCGCCCGCTCCACCCTCACCGGCGAGCACCTCGCGGCCTACGTCGGCACCTGACCGAAGCCCTCGCGGACACCGTGAGACGAGTTCTCTCACCGGTTTCGACTCCGTCCTGCTTCTGCGTCAGTAGCCGCCTCCCTGTCACACCTCGCCGTAGCCGCGCGATTTCAACCACCTCAATCTTCCGGTTGGTTCGGCTTCCATCAGGCGGTGGAAGTCAGCGGATGTGCATCCGCTGACGTGCGTTCACGTCATCCGATAGTCGGGCGCCGCCCCTCGTCAGCATCCGACTCGCGACTGGCGCCGCCGGCGGGTCAGTGCTTCTCCGCAGCGGCCTTGAAGCGTGACAGTGTGACTTCCATGCCCCGACTAAGGTCGGCGTCGCGATCCGGGCTACCGGTCCACTTCTCGGTCAGCCAGACCATCAGCTTGGGGAGCGGACGCTCGGCGTCATACGACTCCGTCAGGCGCGTGGCGGTGGCGCTGGGGATCGGGTCGAAGACGTATCGCCACGTGTACGAGCCAATCCCGGGTCGGCTGCGGTTGAAGGCGAACTCACGCCCGGTTCGGCGGCGGTTACCACCGGGGTGTTGAACCACGCGGGTCCTCGTCGGCCATTGTTGCGCGCTTTGAACCGGGCGCCGACCGCCGGGCCGGTTGCGCCGCGCGTCCACGCGCACCGGATGCACTCAGGACTCCACTGGCCCATCAGTGTGATGTCGGACACGAGTCGGTAGACCTGCTCTGGCGCGGCCGTCAGCTCGCACGGAACCCGCGACACGGACCGTGCCACCGCGATCGCGGCAAGCTCGCCGCGGGTGAACGACGACCGATCGGGCAGCAGCGCCCCTGCGACCTTGTCCGCGGCGGCACCACGCCGCATCGCAAAAGGCGCAGCTGTGCGCCGAGCAGTACGAGCACTCGGCGGTGCGGCTCGCGACGTACATCGCCAGCCCGACGACGTCGGCGGGCGGACCTCCGAGCCCGAATACGGGCACCGGAAGGTTCAGGAAGTTCGGCACCATGATGTTGTAGGTGCGAAATGCCGGAGGCCAGATCTCCA
>JALZLF010000105.1 GCA_030858865.1 Actinomycetota bacterium
CGGCGCCCTCGCCGCAGCGGCGGGCGCGCCTGCGGCCGTCCACCTGCCCGCGGCCGCGCTCATTCTCGCGGCGTGCACCGGGGTTGCCGGTCGGTGGCTGCTGCCAGACAACCCCGAGCCGGTCGCCCTGTCGGCCCGCCAGCCCCTTGAGCCCGTCAGCGAGGCTATTGGGACTTACGGCGCTCGCCGTCGGTGCAGCCTTCGTCGAGGTCTCTCTCGCCGAGTGGGGAGGTGTCTACCTCGCCCAGACGCTGAACGCCACGCCGGCCGTGGCTGCCGGCGGGTTCGGAGCACTCGCCGTCGCGATGGCCATCGGACGCTTGGGCGGCGACCAGCTGGCGGGCCGTCTGGGCCTCCGTCTGGTCGCAGCCGGAGCCGCCGTGGCCGCTGCCGCGCTGCTCGCCTCCAGGCTCCAAAGCGGATAGCACCACCGGATCCGAGCCACTGCGCGGGGCTCTGCTCCTCGGCGCCTGCCCCATCGGCGCCGACCTCAGGGGGTGCACCTTCCTCATCCAGGCGCAGGTCGATGCAGCGCGTGGCGACCTGGATACTCCACTGTCAGCGTCGGTTCCTCGCCCGACGCACCGGAGTTCTGCGCGCGGGGCCTTACTCGCGGCGCATGCGGCGCAGGCCCTCGCCCTCGCGCCACAGCTCGATGACCAGGTGGTCGGCCGGGTCGCCAACTCGCACGGTGGTCACCTCGCTGATCTCCACGCGGAACAGGTGCAGCGGTCCAGCGGCGGCCTCGTCCTGGCCGGCGGCGACCAGGACGCGCTGAACCCTGGCGGCGTCGGTGGTTTCCTCGGCTCGTCCTGACAGCTTGGCGTCGCCGGCCCATGCGGTGGGGTCGTCCGGTGGGTCGACCGAGGGGCTGTGCAGGGCCAGGCGAGGGTCGCGTTGGAGGTCTTGAGCCTTGCGAGACCCGTGCATCATGCCCAGCCACAAGTCTCCGTGGGCGAAGAAGGACTCGATGCCGCTCAACCGAGGGGAACCGTCGCGGCGCAGCGTTGCCAGCATCTTGTGGCGGTGGGCGTCAAACAGCGCCTCGGCCGCCCCCGCGAGGTCTGGCGCCGAGGCCCTCACCTCGTCCCAGCTGGCCAACACGTCCCTCCGCCCGTCCAATCAGCGTGGCGCGCCACTCGACCGATCGATCATACGACCGTGAGAGATCGCCCAAAGGGTTGATGCTAGTGATGCGTTAGGCTACGCATCATGCGCACCGCGATATCCATCCCGGACGACCTGCTGGCGGCTGCTCGGCAGCGGGCCCGCGAGCGCGGGCAGACCCTGGGCAAGCTCATGGAAGGCGCCCTGCAACGTGAGTTGGCCAGCGGCTTTCACGACGCAGAGCGTCCAACGGTGCCGGTCTTCCGAGCTGGCACGGGTCCGCGTGCCGGACTCGACCTCACGTCGAACCGAGCGCTGCATGAGGCGCTCGACGAAGGCCGTGACCTCGACGCTCTCCGCTGAGCATGCTGCTCCTTGACGTCAACGTCGTTCTCGCACTTCGTCGAGGCCACCTGTCGTCAACCTCACCACCTTCTCGTCGGGCCCGGGGGGCGCCACCTTGCGGTGCTGCGTCGGCTCTGCGAGGAGGCTGATGCGCTGGGAGACCTCATGGCCGATGCCGTCATCGCCGCCGTCGCGCTCGAACACGGCTGCCAGGTGGCAACCCTGGATCGAGACTTCGCCCGATTCGCCTCGATTCGCTATCTGCGGCCCGGGTATCCGGCATCTCCAGGTGCGCTGCCATGACCATCAATGAGCGGGCCGGCAAGCCGGCCGATCCCGCTGAACTCGTCAACCCCGCGAAGTTGACCACGGCCTACTACGCCCACCGGCCCGACGCGGGCGACCCCGCGCAGCAGGTGGCCTTCGGAACCTCCGGGCACCGGGGGTCGGCGTACCGGCGGTCGTTCAACGAAGCGCACATCCTGGCCACCACCCAGGCCATCTGCGAGCACCGCGCCGGCCAAGGCATCGACGGCCCGCTGTTCTTGGCCAAGGACACCCACGCGCTGTCCGAGCCGGCTTTCGTCACCGCCCTTGAGGTGCTCGCCGGCAACGGCGTGGACGTCCGCGTCGACGCCGCCGACGGCTACACCCCCACGCCGGCGCTGTCACACGCCATCCTGCGACACAACCGCAGCGGCCGGCACCGCGCGGACGGGATCGTGATCACCCCCTCGCACAACCCGCCGGAGGACGGTGGCTTCAAGTACAACCCGCCCAGCGCCGGACCGGCCGGCAGCGACGTGACCGATGCCGTCCAGAAGCGCGCCAACGCGCTGCTGGCCGCCGACCTCGCCGGCGTGCGGCGGCTGCCCTTTGACGCGGCGCGTGCCGCTGACACCACCGGCACCTACGACTTCTTGGGCAGCTACGTCGAGGACCTGCCGTCGCTGGTCGACCTGGAGGCCGTCCGCGACACGGGCGTGCGTCTCGGCGCTGACCCCCTGGGAGGTACCAGCGTCGCCTACTGGCAGGCGATCGCGGAGCGGTACGGGCTGGATCTGGACGTCGTCAACGAGCGGGTTGACCCGACGTTCGGGTTCATGCCGCTGGACTGGGACGGCAAGATCCGGATGGACTGCTCATCGCCGTTCGCGATGGCCAACCTCGTCGCGCTGTCCGACGACTACGACGTCGCCTTCGGCAACGACGCCGACGCCGACCGCCACGGCATCGTCGCCCCCGGCGCGGGCTTGATGAACCCCAACCACTACCTGGCTGTGGCAATCCGCTACCTGTTCACCGCCCGCCCGGACTGGAGCCGTGACGCCGCCGTCGGCAAGACGCTGGTCAGCAGCAGCATGGTTGATCGGGTCGCCGCCGAGCTTGGTCGCGAGCTCGTGGAGGTGCCGGTGGGCTTCAAGTGGTTCGTCCCTGGCCTTCTGGACGGCTCGCTCGGGTTCGGCGCGGAAGAAAGCGCCGGGGCGTCGTTCCTGCGCCGGGACGGCCAGGTGTGGACCACCGACAAGGACGGCATCGCGCTGTGCCTTCTCGCCGCCGAGATCACCGCGGTGACCGGCCAGAACCCCGCCGAGCACTACCACGCCCTGACGGAGCGCTTCGGCGCGCCGGCCTATGCTCGGGTCGACGCCCCGGCCACCCGCGAGCAGAAGGCGGTCCTCAAGGGCCTGGCGCCGCAGCAGGTGGCGGCCGAGGTGCTGGCCGGCGACCCGATCACCGAGCGGCTGACCGCGGCTCCCGGCAACTCCGCGCCGATCGGCGGACTCAAGGTGACCACCGACTTCGGTTGGTTCGCGGCCCGCCCGTCGGGCACCGAGGACGTCTACAAGATCTACGCGGAGAGCTTCCGGGGCGCCGAGCATCTGCAGCAACTGCTCGACGAGGCACGCGACATCGTCGGCGAGGCGCTGGCCAGCGGCTGACCACGTCGGCTCCCCGAGACCGACGCTGCCACCCGACATAGGCTGGCGGCTGTCAACAGGAGGTGGCCGACCGTGCCGACGCGACGGTGGTTTTGGCCAGTGGTCGGGATCGGGCTGGCGCTGGCGGCCTTCGACGTCGTGGAGGCGCGGTACGTCTTCGCGCCGCTGCTGGGCCTGCTCATCTGGCGGGTGGGCATCGCTTCACTGGGTTCGCTGCGCCGCGGCGCCGCCCACGTTCCCGACGGCCCTCCCCAACCTGTCGACCCGCGCGACGAGCGGATCACCTATTGGTGCAGCGGCTGTGGCGCCGAGATGCTCTTGCTGGTTCGAGGAGCGGCCGTACCGCCACGCCACTGCGGTGAGCGCATGGCCGAACGTCACGAGGTCGCCAGGGAGCCGCTGCCCTGAGCGGGGCTTGTCCCCATCTGGGGACAAGTCTGTGGACGGGATGACATCGCTGGAATTTCAATGCCACTGGCTGAGCACAACTAAGCCGGCGGCCATCACGACGAACCCCACGATCAGCATGTAGTTCCCACCTGGGAGAACCCCGGGAAGGATGTAGTTCAACAACACCAGCGCGAGCCCAAGAAGAATCAACGCCAAGCCGAGCCACGGCACCCACCGGGGGCTCGGCTTCGGCTTGGGCGGCTTCGGCGGGGTGTAGCTGGAGCGCTTCGACTTCGACCTCGGCACTGGGCATCTCCTGGGCGGGCGACCGGTCCACGGCACGGGGCGCAGAGGCCGGATGGTACCGTTGCCCCCAAACGGGAGTGCCTGCGACCGCGTGTCGCGCGGGAGCCGCCGGACTGGAACACCGCAGATGAGCTCTGAGGACCGCGCCGCGCCGCGGCTGCCAACTCGCGCCGCTTCCGTTGTCGCGCTGGGGCTGGTCGCCACCATCCTGACCGTGGCAGCGCGCTCCGAGGATGTGCCGACCGTCGGCCGCACGGGACGCCGCCTGGAGCTGGTCGAGCTCATCCGTGCCGAGGAACGGCGGACCGCCCAGCTCGAGCAGCGCGTCGCCGAGTTGGACTCGCAGGTCGACGGCTACGAGGCGGCCGGCGTCACGGGCACCAAGGCGGTGGCCAGGCTCCAACGCCGCATCGACCGCATCAGGGTCCCCGCTGGGATGACGGGCCTGGCCGGCCCCGGCCTTGCGGTCACGCTCGACGACTCCACCTTGCCCGAGGCGCCCGACGGCGACCTGAACAACCTCGTCATCCACGAACAGGATCTGCAGGCGGTCATCAATGCCCTGTGGGCTGGGGGCGCGGAGGCGATGGACGTCAACGGTCAACGGATCCTGGCGACGACGGCCATTCGTTGCGCTGGCAACACACTGCTGCTGCACGGCTCGGTGTACTCGCCGCCGTACGTGATCCGCGCTGTCGGTGACGACGTTGCGCTGCGGGCCGCTCTCGACCGTGACCCCGTGGTGGCGAGCTTCCACGCGGCGGTACGCCAGTATCAGCTCGGGTTCTCGGTGGTCAGCGACCGTTCCGTGAGCTTGCCCGCCTACTTCGGTCCCCCGACCGTCGACCTCGCCCAGCCGGCTTCCGAGCAACGCTCATGAGCCAGATCCTCGTCGGCGCCCCGCCGATTGGCCCGCACCGGCCCGGTGGTTAGGCGACGCAAACGCGACCGGGCCCTGGAATGGGCCGAGGCGCGCAGCTGGCGGATCGGCTCGGTCAATCCGTTCGTCCTCACGGTGCGGTTGGTGGAGCAGACCGTGGAGGACCGTGTATCCGGACTGGCCGCTGAGATGGCGTTCTGGGCGCTGCTGTCGCTGGTCCCGCTGCTGGTCACCTTCGGGGCGACGATGGGCTACCTGGAAGACGTGCTCGGTGCGGACACCGTCCTGCGCGGCGCGAACGCCGTGATCCGCGGCCTGTCGGTGATCTTCAGTCCCAAGCTCACCGACCAGGTGCTGGCGCCCTTTCTGCGGGCGTTGCTCGGCCAGCAGCGAGGGGGCGTGGCGTTGGGCGGCGCGCTGGCCACGCTGTACCTGGCCAGTCGCGTGTTCAGTGCCACCATCCGGTCGTTGGACACTGCTTACGGCGTCACGGAGCGACGCGGCCTTGTGATCCAGCGCCTGCTGTCCATCGGCCTTGCCGCGGGCTTCATCGTGGTGGTCGTGCTCACCCTGTTGCTGATAGTCGTCGGCCCGCTGCTTGGGACCGGCGAGACGCTGGCCGACCGCTTCGGGTTGGGCGCGCTGTTCCAGGTGCTGTGGAGCATCGGTCGCTGGCCGCTCCTGGCGGTCATCGTGGTCGCCTTCCTCGCCTGCGTGTACCGGTTGTGTCCCAACGTCACCTTCGGCTGGCGTGCCTGCCTGCCGGGCGCCGTGCTCGGCGTGGCGCTGTGGATCCTGGCCTCCGTCGGCTTCCGGGTGTACCTGGCGGCTGGCGGTGGCGACAGCGTGCTGGCCGGCACCCAGGACGTGGCGGTGGCGCTCGTCGGGCGGGTCATCGGCACGCTCGTCGCCACGATCGTGTGGATGTACTTGACCGGGTTCGCCATCCTCGTCGGCGGTGAGCTCAACGCCGAGCTGTGCCGAGAGGTCACGCCGACGGCTCCGTGACCATTCTCGACCCGGCCGTAGGGTGTTGTGATGGCCCCACGCGTGTTCCTGGTCGACAACTACGACAGCTTCACCTACAACATCGCCCAAGAGCTCGGTGAGCTGGGCGCCCGGGTCGAGGTGGCGCGCAACGACGCGTTCACCCTCGATGACCTGGCGGCGCAATGCCCCGACGCCATCGTCATCTCGCCTGGACCCGGCACGCCGTCCGAGGCTGGGCTGTCCAACGACGTGATCCGCCGCTTCGGTGGGCAAGTCCCGCTGCTGGGGGTGTGCCTCGGCCACCAGTGCATCGGCGAGGTCTACGGCGGCCAGGTCGTACGGGCACCGGAGCTGGTCCACGGCAAGACCTCGCTGATCCACCACGACGGGCGTGGCGTCTTCGCGGGCCTGCCGCAGCCGTTCGACGCCACCCGTTACCACTCCCTGGTGGTGGCGCTCGACAGCGTTCCGGACTGCCTGCAGGTCACGGCGCGCACCGCCAACGGCCTGGTCATGGGCCTGCGCCACCGCGAATGGGCAGTCGAGGGGGTGCAGTTTCATCCCGAGTCCATCCTCACTGCCGCCGGCATGGATCTGCTGGGCAACTTCCTGTCTGCGCTGCCAGTGCCGGCATGACCGTCCCGTCTGACCCGCGCTCAAGTAGCCGAAGGCGGTAGCGCACGGAATCCGCGCTCAAGTAGCCGAAGGCGGTAGCGCACGGAATCCGCGCTCATGTAGCCGAAGGCGGTAGCGCACGGAATCCCGCTCAGGCGGGGGAGGCCGGTCTGCGGCCGACCACGACCGTCGCACCGGCACGGGTGGCCAGCTGCCCCGACGCCGTGCGGGCGGCGACGCGGTCCAGCGCCACATGCTCGGTGGCTCCCAGCGCGATGAAGCCCGTCCGTGCCGCGCATTCGGCCAGCAGGTTGGTCAGGTCACGGCCAACCTCGACGACGGCCTTCAGCTCCGGGGCCAGCCGCTTGCACAGCGCGCGACCAGCGGCAACCTCGTCGTCGCTGGCGACGCGGTGCAGCGTCGTGGCGGTGACCCCGAAGGCGGCGGCCCACGACCGTGCCAGGTGGGCGAGCAGCGGGGCGTTGGGCCCAGGACCGACCGCGACGACGATCTCGCGGATGTCGGCGATTTCCCCGGGGCGTACCAGCAGCACGTCGCAGGGCGGGTCGGCGAGCACCTCTCGAGCCAGGGCGTCACCGCCGCGCACGGCGGGTTGCCACTCGACGACCACGAGGCTGGCCTCGGCCTCCTTGGCCAGTCGATACACCCCGGCGAGATCCGTTGGGGCGTCACCGTCCCAGATCATCGCGGTGACGCCGCGTTGCTGGGCGAGCATGGTCACGGTCTCGGCGGCCTCGACCCCGTCATTGCCGTGCAGCGCTGGCCCGTGTGCGTGCAAGGCACCTCCGCCGACGCCGGCGGCGGCCAGGTTGGTCAGCACGGGGGCGTTGCGCGTCGTCCGGTACAGCACCAGGGTGGAACCGGGAGCATCCAAGCGGGTTGCCTCCAGAGTGGCCGGGGCCACGGACGGTTCGCCAGGTTAGCCCGAGATGCGTATGCGGCGCAGACCAGGGCGGCCGCCCCCGAAGGCAGCCGGGCGCTCCGATCGATCGGGGCCTAACGCCCTTAGGGCGCCTCGGAGGGCTCCACCGGAGCCTGCTCCGCCGGGTCGGTCGGTGCGGCTTCGGTCGGCTCGGGTTCGGTGGGTTCGGGGTCCGGTTCGGTGGGTTCGGGTTCGGTGGGCTCGGGTTCGGGTTCGGTGGGCTCGGGTTCGGGATCCGGCTCGCTGCCCGAGGACACGACCAAGGTCACCGTCGAGCCGAACGGCACCCGAGTGCCGGCTCCCGGCTCGGTGCCGATCGCGTCGCCCTGGTCCACGCTGTCGTCGAAGTTGCGCACCACCGCGACCTCGACACATGGCGGTGTGGCGCAGGCGTTGCGCAGGCGCTCGGCGGCCTCGCCCTCGGGATCCCCGCTGACGTCGGGGAGCCGCACCGACTCCGGGCCCGCCGACACGACGTAGGAGACGTCGCTGCCCTCGGCGACCTCGCTGCCCGCGGGTGGGTCACTGCGGATGACCAACCCGGCTTCGATGTCGTCGCTGCGCGCCTCCTGGGTCTCGCCGACGGACAGGCCCGCCTGCTGCAACGCCCGCCTGGCATCGTCCTCGGTCAGGCCCCGCAGCCGGGGCACCCCCACGGTGGCCGTTCCCGTGGAGATCACCAGCTCGACGACGCTGTTTTCGGCGATCTCGACCTCCGCCGGCGGGTCGCTGCTGATGACCCTGCCCTCGCCGACCCGCGGGTCCTCCACCCGTTTGACGACCTCGCCGCGCAAATCCGCGTCGCGCAGCTCCCGTTGAGCTCGCTCGACCTGCATGCCCTCGACGTCGGGCACGACCACTTGGCGCACCGGATCGGTGGCGAACAGCCGGGTGAGGGCGAACACCGCCGCCGCGACCACCGCCAGCAGCAGCAGTGCGAGCATCACGTAGCCGAAGCGGCGCCGGCCTGGGTGATCTGGCGGCGGGGTGTACTCATCCTCGACGTACCGGCGGGCGCCGGTGGTGATCATGGTGGTGTCGGCGGCGTCGCCTCGGATCGCCTGGGTGGTGGCGTAGGCCATGACCGGTGGTGCCGAAACGGGCTGTCCGGAGATCGCCCGCTGGATGTCGTCGTGGAACTCGCCCGCCGTCTGGTAGCGGTTGTCGGGGTTCTTGGCCATCGCCCGCAGGACGATGGACTCCAGTGCCGGCGGAATCTCGTCGTTGACCTGGGTCGGCGGGACCGGCGGCTCGGAGACGTGCTTGTAGGCCAGGGCGACCGCGCTGTCGGCGGTGAACGGCTGGCGGCCGGTCAGCATCTCGTACAGCACGACGCCGAGGCTGTAGACATCGGTGCGCCGGTCGACGTCCTCGCCCTGGGCCTGTTCGGGAGCGATGTAGGCGGCGGTGCCGAACACCGCGGCGGTCTGGGTCACCGTGTCCGCACCTGCGGCGCGGGCGATGCCGAAGTCGGTGACCTTCACCTGCCCCTCGTCGGACAGCATGATGTTCGCGGGCTTGATGTCGCGGTGCACCAGGCCGCGCTCATGCGCGTAGTCCAAGCCGAGGGCGGCGTCGCTGGCGATCTCGGCCGCGCGCTGTGGCAGAACGCCCTCGTGGCGCAGCAGGTCACGCAGGCTGCGGCCCGAGACGTACTCCATGACGATGTAGGGCCGCGCGTCCTGCTCGCCTGTGTCGTAGACGGCAACCATGTTGGCGTGGTTGAGGCTGGCGGCGGCCCGCGCCTCGCGCTTGAAGCGTTCCAGGAACGCGGGGTCGTCGGTGAAGCGCTGGTGCAGCAGCTTGACGGCGACCTGACGGTCGAGCACCTCGTCGTAGGCCAGCTCGACGTCGGCCATGCCACCCTGCCCGAGCAGCCCCCGCAGCACGTAGCGGCCGGCCAGCACCCGGCGGCTGGGGCCATCCGACACCGCGGTGGTCTCGTCGTCTACCACCGCGCCGCCTACTCGCCGACCGCGGCGTCGATGACGGCACTGGCGATCGGCGCGGCCACCGCTCCGCCGGTGGCCTCGCTGCCGACATCGCCGCCGTCGGGAACGACCACCGCTACGGCGATCTGCGGGTCGTCGAACGGCGCGAAGCCGGTGAACCACACGGTGGGGTTGGCGCCCTCGGCGGTCTGCGCCGTCCCGGTCTTGCCGGCCACCTCGATGCCGGAGACCGCCGCCGCGCCGCCACTGCCGTTGGTGACCACGCCGCGCATCATGTCCTGCAGGGCCGCGGCGGTCTCACGGCTGACGGCGCGCGCGTCGTCCTGACCGTCGAGCACCAGCATGGAGGGGGTCGTCTCGCGGACGACCCGCCCGGCGAAGTCCTCCACCCGGGCGACGACATGCGGGCGCATCAGCACGCCGTCGTTGGCGACGGCGGCCGACACCATGGCCATCTGCAGCGGGGTGGCGCGCACGTCGCGCTGGCCGATCGCGCTCTGAGCCGTCGACGGCGGGTCGAGCTCGGCTGGGATGACGCTGGCGGCCATCGGCAGGCCGAGATCGAACGTCTGGTTGAAGCCGAACGCCTCGGCCTGTTCCACCAGCTGGTCGGCACCGACGTCGACCCCGAGCTGCGCGAAGGTGGTGTTGCAGCTGACCTCGAAGGCACGGGCAAGGGTGATCGGGCTGCCGCCGTTGCACAACCCACCACCGAAGTTGGGGATGGCGGCGGTGGTCTGCGGCGGGGTGTAGCTGGACGGGTCGTCGAAGGTGTCGTCGGGGTCAATGCCGTCTTCCAGCGCGGCCGCCGCGGTGACCACCTTGAACGTCGAGCCGGGCGGGTAGGTCTCGCGCAGCGCACGGTTGCGCCGTTCATCCTCACTGCGCTCCCAGTACCGCACCGCCCGGCCGCGGTCGAAGGCGGCCAGCCGGTTGGGGTCGTAGCTGGGGTTGGCCCACAAGGCGAGCACAGCGCCGGTCCCCGGCTCCAGTGCCACGACGGCGCCGGCGCGGTCACCGAGCGCCTCGCGAGCCGCTCGCTGCACCTCGGGTCGCAGGGTGACCACGACGTCGTCGCCCTCCGGCTCGCGGCCGGTCAGCAGATCACCGACGTTGCGGGCGAACTGCTCGGGCGCGTCACCTACCAGGAAGCGGTTGGCGGTGTCCTCCAGTCCGGCCCGTCCGTACAGCAGCGAGTAGAAGCCGGTCAGGTGGGCGTACAGCTCCGGCTCCGGGTAGCGGCGCCGGTAGGCGAAGCGACCCTCGTCAGTGGCGACGGACTCCGCCAGGATCGTGGTGTCGCGGCCCTGTTGGGCAACGATCGAACCGCGGCGGATCGAGTACTCGGCGATGATCGTGCGGCTGTTGCGGTTGTCGTTGCTCAGGTCGTCGGCACGCAGCACCTGCAAGAAGTTGAGGTTGACGAACAAGGCTCCGAACAGCAGGAACAACACGACGGCGACACGACGGACCTGACGGGTCACGTGCTGCCCCGTCCATCCGACGACGAGGCGGACACGCGCAGCAGCAGCGCCACCAGCGCGTAGTTGGCCAGCAGCGAGGAGCCGCCGTAGGACATGAAGGGCAGGGTCACGCCCGTCAGCGGCAGCAGCTGCGTCACGCCGCCGAGGATGACGAACACCTGCAGGCCGAACAGGAAGGTCAGCCCCGCCGCGAGCAGCTGTCCGAAGTCGTCACGGCTGCGCATCGCGATGGTGAAGCCCCGGCCAACGAACAGAAAGAAGCACAGCAGCAGCGCCGTGGTGCCTAGCAGCCCGATCTCCTCACCGAACGCCGCGAAGATGAAGTCGGTGTTGACCTCGGGGATGATGTCGGGCCGGCCCTGGCCAAGGCCGACGCCGAAGATGCCGCCGGTGCCCATGGCGAACAGGCTCTGGGCAACCTGGTAGCCGGCGCTGTCGTAGACGCTCCAGGGGTCAAGCCAGGTCGAGATGCGTGACTGCACGTGGCTGAAGACTGTCCAGGCGGCGTAGGCGCCCGCGGAGAACAGCGCCAAGCCGAGCAGCACGTAGGTCAGGCGGGCCGTGGCCACGTACAGCATCGCCACGAAGATGCCGAAGACCAGCAGGCTCAACCCGAGGTCCTTTTGGAACACCAGCACCGCCAGGCTGACGCCCCAGACGGCCAGAATCGGTCCGAAGGCGCGCGCCGGAGGGACCATCAACGGCCCAAGGCGGTTGGTCGCCACGGTCAGCAACGCCCGCTTCTCGGCCAGGTAGCTGGCGAAGAAGGTGACCAGACCCAGCTTGGCGACCTCTCCCGGCTGGAAGGACAACCCACCCAGGCCGAGCCAGATCCGGGCGCCGTTGACCTCTTTGCCGATGCCGGGCAGCAGCGGCATCAGCAGGAACGCCAGCGCACCGATGCCGACGAGGTAGCGGTAGTCATCCAGCATGCGGTGATCGCGCACCACCACCAAGGTGAGGATGAACACCACGATCGCCACGACCGTCCAGATGGTCTGCGCCGGAGCCTGCGTCGTCTGCTCGGCGAAGTCCAGCCGGCGCACCATGACCAGGCCGAGGCCGTTGAGCAGGAACGCCAGCGGCAGCAGGACCGGGTCGGCGCCGGAAGCCAGGCGGCGGCTGGCCAGATGCGCCGCTGCGCCCAGCGCCGCCATCGCCCCGCCGTAGGCTGCCAGCCCTGGTGGCACCGCACCGGTTTGGGCCAGATCGACCAGGACATACGCCCCGATCGTGACCAGCAAGGCCAGGATGAGCAGGCCCAGCTCGGAGTTCGCCTTGCGGCGGGCGTCAGCCGGCGCCTTCGCGGCTGCCGCGACGGCGCTCATGGCGACTCTGACGGGTTGGTCCGGCCGGGCCGACGCGGGCTGGTCGCCGCCGGCTCGGCCGCGTCGTCAACCTGGGCCTGCCACTCGTCGATGGTCGCCTTGGCCTCGCTCTGCGAGGCGACGGTGATGCCTTCGGCGAGGCGGGCACGGATGCGGGGGTCGAGGTCGTTCACGGCCGGTCCGGTCACCTCGGCGACGCGGAACAGGTCGATCCCGACGACTTGTTGCGGCAGGCCACGGAAGATCGCAACGTCCCCGCCGAGGTCGCCGAGGAACCACGCGCGGCTCAACAGCAGCCAACCTCCACCGCCAAGGACGGCCAGCAGCACGATCGCCGACAGCAGGACCGCCAGCACACGCTTGACCCGACCTCCCCGTTCCGGAGCCGGAGCCGCGACACCTGCCCGCGCCCCGTAACGGCTGAAGTCGGTGGCGAAGTCATGACCGTCGCTGTCGGGTCGGGTTCGGATGGCGATGCTGGACCGCCCGCCGCCACCGGCAGCGGCGCGGGCGCCGCCGCCTCCCGAAGAGCCCGAGACCGCCGCCGCGATGGCTTCGGTTGGCTGGTCGTCGGCATCCTCGCCCGACTCGGCACGCAGCAGCACGACGGTGATGTTGTCGGGGCCGCCCCGGTCGTTGGCCGCCGCCAGCAGCCGGCGCACCGCCTCGTCGCCGTCGTCGGTGCTGTTCAGGATCTCGGCGAGCTCGCTGTCGACGACGGGCCCGCTCAGCCCGTCGGAGCACAGCAGCACCTGGTCCCCGGGCTCCAGGACCAGCGGCGGCAGCGTGTCGACCTCCACTTCGCGGTCAACGCCGATGGCCCTGGTGACCACACTGCGCTGCGGATGCGTCGCGATCTCGTCGCGCGACAGCCGGCCCTCCTGCACCAGCTGCTCGACCAGGGTGTGGTCGGTCGTCAGCTGGGTGATCTCCTCGCGCCCGCGCAGCAGGTAGGCGCGGCTGTCACCTACGTGGGCCAGGTGCAGGCTGCCGTCGCGGACCATCGTCGCGGTCAGCGTGGTGCCCATGCCGGACAGGGCAGGGTCGGACTGCGCCTGCGCGACCACGTTGCGGTTGGCGGCCTCGATGGCCTGGCGCAGGGCCTCGGTGGCGTCCGCCCCGTCGCGGTAGGTCCGCCCGTCGAGGTCCTCGACGGGCTTGAGCGCCTCTTCGGAGGCGACCTCGCCGGCCTGATGGCCACCCATGCCGTCAGCGACGGCGAAGATCGTCGTGCCGAAGAACAGGTTGTCCTCGTTGACCTTGCCCTTGCGGGCCTGCCCGACGTCTGAGCCCGCGTAGGCCCGGACACGCATCCGCCGTCCCTGGTCGTCGGCCATCAGCGGCGCACCTGCACGACCGTCTTGCCGATCCCCAGCTGATCACCAGGCGCCAGGGCCGTCGGCGAGCTGACCTTCATCTGATTGCAGAACGTGCCGTTGGTGGAGCCAAGGTCGGCGACCTGCCAGCGGCCGTCAGCCAGGTAGACCCGGGCGTGATGGTCACTGACATACGGGTCGTCGAGCACCACCGTCGAGGCGCCAGCGCGGCCGAAGGTCACGTCGTGGGCGTCAAGGGGGATGACCCGAGGACGACCGTCGGAGATGTGCACCACGAGCTCGCCAGGGGCAGTGGTCTGGGCCTTCTTGCTCTTGCGGCCCTGCGGCGCGGGGGACCGCGGCGGCGGCGCGGTGAGCGGGGTCGAGCTGCGCACGTCACGCAGCACCGCGCGCACGGCTCGGGCGACGAACAGGTACAGCAGCAGCAGGAACAGCGCTTGGCCGGCGAGCAGGACGATCGGCGGCACCGTCGTCAGCCTCCCGAGGAGAAGGTGAGAGCCCGGCTGCCCAGCTGCAGGCGGTCGCCGTCGTGCAGCGTCGCCGACCGCACCGACTCCCCGTTGACCTTGACCCCGTTGGTGGAGCCGAGGTCGGTGATCGACCAGCCGTCGCCGTCGCGCTCGACGCGCGCGTGGCGTCGCGACACCGAGGCGTCGTCCAGCGTCACCTCGCACTCGGGCAGCCGGCCGATGGTGGCCGTGCCCCGCAGCGGATGGTGGCGGCCGTTGCGGTCGATCAGGTGGGCGCTGGCAGCTGCACCGGGCCGAGGCAGCAGGCTGGTGTGCGTCCCTTCGTCGGCGTGGCCGCTGGCCGCAGCTGGTACCGCCCCGCGCGCCAGGGACGAGGCCGGCGCGTTCTGTGCATCGACCGCCGACTCGATCTTGCCGCGCAGCTCATAGGTGCCGACCGTCTGGTCGTCGGAGGGGCGCAGCTCGATGCGGACCGGACCCTGCAGGCGCCAGCCACGGTCCTTGGCGGTGCGCTTCACCACGCTGGACAGTTCTGCCTTCAGCGAGTCGGCGAACCCCTCGAAGCGATTGTGGTCCTCGGCGGCCAGCTCGAAGCGGTAGACGTTGGGCACGAAAACCCCGTCGACGCCGACCTGCTGGTAGCTCTGGGCATAGCGTTGTATGGCCTTGGCCAGCTCGACCGGCTGGAGGCCGGAACGGAACACGCGCGCGAAGAAGCCCTCGACGGCTCCCTCCAGGCGCTTCTCAAAGTCGCGCAGGATTCCCATGCCGCGCCGGCAGACCTTCCCCTCGTCATATGCGCTGGCTGTAGGACTATGAGTGTAGATGGCACCGCTGGGTCCCGGATTGTCCGGTGGACCGTGGCCTGGCTACACTTCGCCGCTGTCGCTCGGGCGAGTGGCGGAATTGGCAGACGCGCAGGATTCAGGTTCCTGTGGCCGCAAGGCTGTGGGGGTTCAAGTCCCCCCTCGCCCACCACGAAGTCGCTGGTCAGCGTATACACGCGAAGCCCGTGTCGGGCCGACTTCTACCGGACTTGTCCCGGTGGGCGGGCAACGACTTGGGCAAGCGGGGTCCACAGCGACGAAACCGCCTATTCAAGAGATCGGCCGCTTCCTTGAATGGTGCGAGCGTTGTTCAAACCAGGCTCGGTCGGGCCGACCGTCCGGCCGCAAACTTTCCGATTTGGCGGGTAATCGGAAAGTTTGCCATGTACGATGGGCGCATGTCGCTCGCCGAAGTCGTCGATGACCTCATCACGTTGCAGCAGCTCGCGGACCACGAGGACGACCCGGACCGCCGGTGCTCGCTCGACGCTGTCCGGGACCGGCTGGCGGCCCGCGATCGTGGAGTGAAGGTCTCCGAGGCAGCTCGTGTGCTCGGGATCTCGCCGCCGACGATTCGTTCGTGGATCGAGGC
>JALZLF010000147.1 GCA_030858865.1 Actinomycetota bacterium
GGAGATCCGCACTGAGCGCACGATCGCGGCCAGTTCGCGGGAGGTCTGGCATGTCCTCTGCGACTTCGAGCGTTACCCCGAGTGGAATCCCTTCATCAGATCTGTCAAGGGTGAGCCGGCACAGGGCGTTCGCCTGAAGGTCCGCATCCAGCCGCCGGGCCGACGTGCGATGACGTTCACGCCGCAGGTGCTGGAGGTGCAGCCCGAACGAAGGCTGCGGTGGTTGGGTCACCTGCTCGTGCGCGGACTGCTCGACGGTGAGCACATCTTCGAGATCGAGCAACTCGAGACTGATGCCGTGCGCTTCGTACAGCGAGAGCGCTTCGAAGGGCTGCTGGTACCGCTGCTGTGGCGCTTCTTGCAGCCGGCCACCAAGGCCGGATTCGAGGCGATGAACGAAGCCTTGGCGCAACGCGTGCAGGCGCACGACTCCGATGAGAATTGAGGGCTGCACACTCGTCCGTCGACCTATGAACAGCTCCAGCACCCCTGGCCAGCCGCATTGGTATCCGCCGCGGTGCACCATCGCTTCGTCGCCGAACTGCTCCCAACCTCGGTGTTCGAGCTCGACCTCAGTTTCAGCTTCGACTGAGCTGAGTCGAACCTCGACTTCTGCTATGCGTCTTGCTCGTTCTCGCCGGCCTCTTTGGCCACTTGCTCGAACCTCGCCAGTGCATCGCTCCACATCCGATCCAGGTACTGGCGCAGTGGCTCACCCCCCTGCGGATTGATCGAGTAGACCCTGCGGGCCGTCTTGTGGACGCCATGGGGCCTCCACCTTCTCGGTTCGGTTGTCCTGGTGCGTGGATGAGCACCTCACGGAACGGTCGTTGCCTGCCTGCGCGCCTTATTCGCAGCCGATCCCGTCGCCGTCGCGATCTAGGTGTGTACCGTAGCCAGGGTCACCCCGGTACACCGGCGCCGCACCGGCCGCAAGCGCCTCGGTGCAGTTGTTCCACGCCCCGCCCGGTTGGTTGTCCTCCCGGTGGGTGGCTCGGATGCGGGCGCGTCCGCCGGCTTTCCCGGCGCTGTAGTTCCGCTGCGGAAGCGCCCGACCCGGAGCTGCTGCCCAACGGATGCGCGCTGTTCTTCCCTGAGCCGGCACGGGCGAGATGCGAGCACCTACCAGGCCGCGTGGGGTCCGCACCACCGGCTTCACGACGCGGCGGGCAACGTCGCTGCCCTCACGGTGCGCCGCCCAGATCCTGCGGGGCCCCCTCGATGCCGTAGCTGGCGCCGTGCCCGCGGGATCTCGACGTTGCGGTCAGTTGCCCAGGTGGTCGGCGACCGGACGGACTGATCAGCTCTTGCCGCGATGGGCGGATCCACCGCGAATGCCTTCCACCTGATAATGGCCGGATCAGGCCTGTGGCTGGCCGATGTTGACCATCCAGGTGATGCCGAACTGGTCGGTGCACATGCCGAACTCATCGCCCCACATCTGCTTTTCCAGGGCAACCGACACGGTGCCGCCTTCGGACAGCTGCTCCCAGTAGCCGCGCAGCTGGTCGGGGTCGTCCCCGCTCAGGCTCACCGCGATGTTGTTGCCAGGGTTGTGTTCCGTCCCAGGCGGGGTGTCGGCGCCCATGAGCGTGAATCCGCTGTCGGTCTCGAGCATGGCGTGCATGATCTTGTCGGCGTCCGGGGAATCCGGCGCGCCGAACTCGCCGAACGTGTTCAGCGTCAAGGTGCCGCCGAAGACGCGCGTGTAGAACTCCATGGCTTGCCGCGCGTTGCCGGCGAAGGTGATGTACGGGTTGAGACGAGAGGCCACCAGTCGCTCCTTGGCAGTGAGGTCAGCCCTCGTAGACTAGCGGGCCGCCACATGTCGCCTCCCGCCGGTAGCGCGGCAACCGAGGAGCGTTCATGGACCGCAGAGCGCCTATGACATTGACAGCGACCGTGCTGGACTCACCCGACGCCCGTTCGCTGGCTGACTTCTACCGCCGTCTTCTTGGTTGGACGGTGGGGACCGACGAACCCGACTGGGTGACACTCAGAGCGCCGGACGGCGCAGCGGGGTTGTCGTTTCAGACCGAGTCGGCGTACGTCAGGCCGAGCTGGCCCACCCGTCCCGGTGGTCAGCAGATGATGATGCACCTTGATGTCGAGGTCGAGGATCTCGACGCGGCCCAAGCACATGCGATCGGCGAGGGCGCCGTCCTTGCGCAGCATCAACCCCAGGACGACGTGCGGGTCTGCCTGGACCCGGCCGGTCATCCGTTCTGTTTGTGGCGGCGCTAACTGCCCATGACCAGAAGCGACGTCTCACCCGTTACCCCAGGACATGTCACCACCCGGCCCGGCGATGAAGCCGTCCAGCGACATGGTGGCGGAAACAGCACCGTTGCCATGATCCAGTTCCGTCAGACCCAACGAGAACCTAGCCCGGACAATCGCCGACCATGGACAAAGCGGCTCTGACGCCAGCGCTCGTGTCTCGGTTGGTCGCGGCTCAGTTTCCTGCGTGGGCTTGCCTTCCCGTCGCGCCGGTTGAGCTCGACGGGTGGGACAACACGACCTTCCGTCTCGGCGAGGACATGTCCGTGCGGCTGCCAACCGCGGACCCGTACGCCCTGCAGGTCGACAAGGAGCACCGATGGTTGCCGATCCTCGCCGGGCGCCTGCCCGTTGCTATCCCTGAGCCGCTGGCGAAAGGAGTCCCCGGGTGCGGGTACCCGAGGCAGTGGTCCGTTTACCGGTGGCGAGAAGGCGACCATGCGACCGTCGAGCGAATCGCGGATCTACGCCAGTTCGCGATGCTGGCCGAGTTTCTCGCCGCCCTTTACGAGATCGATCCCGCGGGCGGTCCGCCGCCCGGAGAGCACAACTTCTTTCGGGGCGGACCGCTGGCCACCTACGACGCCGAAACCAGGCAGGCGATCGCGACCCTGGGTGACCAGATCGACAGCTCCGCAGCGAACGAGGTGTGGCAGGCGGCCCTTGGCGCGGCATGGCACGGCTGCCCGGTCTGGCTCCACGGAGATGTCACTGCCGCGAACCTGCTGGTCAAGGACGGTCGCCTGAGCGCCGTCATCGACTTCGGGTGCTCGGGAGTGGGGGATCCCGCATGCGACGTGACGATTGCGTGGACGCTGTTTTCGGGTGAGAGCCGGGAAGCGTTCAGGACCCGGCTCCCAGTGGACGACGCGACCTGGGTGCGAGGCCGTGGCTGGGCACTCTGGAAGGCCCTGATCACGCTCGTCGCCAAGAGCAAACCTGAGGACGCGGCAACGGCCCGACAGATCATCGAAGCACTGCTCGCCGAGCACGGCAACGCGGCATAGCGAACGCGACACTCGGCCCGCTGCCGCACCCCGCTGACCGCGAACGCGACGGAGGGAGCGCTCCGCTATGCCAGCGCAGCGCCTGGGTCTTACAGGAGTGGGGCGATCAGGGCGGCGGCACGGGCGGCGCCGTCGGCTGCGACCGGCCGGTAGTTGGTTTTGCGTCCGATCTCGGATGCGATCGCCTCGGCGAGGGCGTCGGGTGACGCCTCGTCGAAGTCCAGACGCCGACCGGCCCTGTGGCGCTCCAGCCGGTGGCGGACGTGGATGTTCTGCTCGAAGTGGTGGCGCAACGGCACGTAGATGAACGGCCGTCCGGTGGCGGTGAGCTCCATGCACGTCGTCAGTCCCCCCTGGACCACCGCCAGATCGCACACGGCGAGGTGGCGGTACAGGTCGTGGACGTAGGAGCGCACCTCCAGCCCGGTCGCGCTCCGGCAGCGTCGAGGGGTCGATGCGCGGACCAGCGACCACGACCATCCGCAGGTTCGGCACCTTCCGCCGGACCTCGGGGTACGCGTCGATGACGCGTCGCAGCAGGTGGCCGCCCACGCCGGAACCTCCGACGGTGACGACGCAGACGCGCTCGTCGGGCCGGTATCCGAGCTCGTCGCGGACAGCCTCCCGGTCGGCGAACGCCGTGGGGTCGAAGCCGGTCACGTATCCGGTGAATTCGAAGTTGGCCAGCGTCCACTCGCGGATCGCCGGCAGTCCTGGCCCGAACGCGTCGGGCACGATGTCGTCGGGGTCGCCGACGAACAGGGCGCGGTCTCGCACGCGCGGGTAGCGGGCGATCTGCTCGATCATCTCCGCGTTGTAGTCGGCGGTCAGGAACGCCTCGCGCTCGCCGCTGCCAGGGGGGCCCTTGAACCCAGGTTGCCCGCCTCCGTCTGATAGGGGCAGCCAGCCGAGGAAGTCGGTGAACCAGATGTAAGCGAACCGCTTCAGCTCCGGGTTCTCGTGCAGGAAGTAGTCGACGTCCCAGGCCTCGTCGCCGATGACGAGGTCGTAGTCGCCGTCGCGGACGACGTCGTGGAACACCATGAAGTCGGCGGCAAGGATCTCGTCCATGCGCCGCCACGCCTGGAAGCAGTGCAGGTCGTGCTCGCCCGACTCGCCTTCGATGTGCGCGGACTCGCTGGCGAGCCAGGCGCTGGCCGGGTGGACGCGCTCGCCGGCCGCTTCCAGGACACGGGTCACGGGATGCTGGGCGAGCCAGTCGATCTCGAGGTGGGGGTGGTGACGGCGCAGCTCCCGGGCCACGGCCACGTCCCGCTGGGCGTGGCCAAGGCCGATCGGTGACGACAGGTACAGGGCCCGCTTCCGCCGTCGCGTCGCGCGCGTCCACGTCGCGGGCGCTGGCGCTGGCGGTCGAAGGCGCTCGGCGAAGTCGCGGATGAGCAGGTTGACCTTCACCGGGTCGCGCGCGAGCGGGATGTGCCCGGCGCCCTCCAGCACGACGAGGTCGCCGCCGGTCGCTGCCGCCAGCGCCTCGCTGTTGGCGACGGGCACGATCGCGTCGTCGCTGCCGTGGATCACCAGCACCGGGCAGGTCGAGCGCTGCGCCCACCCGCGGACCTGCTCACGCGCGGCCCCGCGCCCGTCCGCCACGATGGACAGCACCTCAGGGCTCGTCTCCACGGCCCAGGCGACGCAGTCTTCGATCTGCTTGGTCGAGTGCGGCTCGTTGAAGCAGCGGCCGAAGAAGAACCAGGCGAAGTCCTGGTAGTGGTCGGCCCAGTAGCGGCGGTTGAACTTCGCCCAGTGCTCGTCGGGATCCGACCCGCCGGTAGGGACCGCCGACGGCGGCAGCGCGGGGTACGGCGCGTCGAAGCGCCCCACGGGAGCGCGCGCGGGCCACGGCGGTGCCATCGGCGCGGCGGAGGCGATGAACACGCTGCCCAGCACCCGATCCGGCGCGTGCGCCATCAGGTGCAACGCCGCATACGCGCCCGCCGACAGCGAGACGAGCACGGCCCGGTCCACGCCGACCGCGTCAAGCACGTCCAGCGCGGCCGCGGCAGCCTCCTCGATCGTGTACGCCGCCGCGTCCAGCGGGCGGTCCGAGCGGCCGTTGCCGGGACCGTCGAACGTGACCAC
>JALZLF010000166.1 GCA_030858865.1 Actinomycetota bacterium
CGGTCACGCGGGTCGTCGGAGCCCGCCAGCCGTTCGCGAAGGAGCAGGCCGAGATGGTAGGTGAACCACAGGTCGCTGCGGCAGTCGCCCTTGGGCTCCACCGCCTTGTGGTGCCACTGCAACAGCCGTTGGGTCTGGGTGAAGGTGCCGTCCTTCTCGGTGTGCGCCGCAGCCGGGATGAGAAACACCTCGGTGCCGATGTCGGCGGTCCGCAGCTCACCGGTCTGGATCTCCGGCGAGTCCTTCCAGAAGGTCGCGCTTTCGATCTCCACCAGGTCACGCACGACCAGCCAGTCGAGCTTGGCCATGGCCAGCCGGTGCATGCGACCGTTGGCGGATCCGACGGCGGGGTTCTCGCCGAACAGGAAGTAGCCGTTGACCTTGCCGTCGAGCATGTCCTGCAACGTCTGATAGGTGGAGTGGTCGCCGGAGATGCGTGGCAGGTAGTCGAAGCAGAAGTCGTTGTCGGCCGTGGCGGCGTCGCCCCACCAGGCCTTCAGCAGGCTCACCAGGTAGGCCGGCATCTGGCCCCAGAAACCCGTCGGTGCCGCGTTGCGCCGCACGTAGTCGTGAAAGTCGGCGTAAGCCTGAGCGTGCGGCATCGGGATGTAACCGGGCAGCAAGTCGTACAGCGTGGGGATGTCGGTCGACCCCTGGATGCTGGCGTGGCCGCGCAGCGCCAGAATGCCGCCGCCGGGCCGGCCGATGTTGCCCAGCAGCAGTTGGATGATCGCCGCGGTGTGGATGTACTGCACACCGACGGAGTGCTGGGTCCAGCCGACGGCGTAGCAGAACGCGCCGGTCCGCTCGCGACCGGAGTTGTCGCACAGCGCGTCGGCCACCCTCGCGAACAACTCGGGGGGAACCCCGCACACCTGCTCGACGACCTCGGGGGTGTAGCGCGAGAAGTGGCGCTTGAGCACCTGATAGACGCAGCGCGGGTGGGTCAGCGTCTCGTCGCGCTCGGGTGGGTCGCCGTGCCCCAGCCTGGCGCCTCCCGCGCCGGTGGTCTCGGCGGCCGAGGTAGCGATCTCCCGGTTCCCCGCGGCTGACCCCACCGCCATGCCGGCGTACTGCCAGGAGCTGACGTCGTACGCGCCGGCGTCGGGGTCCCAGCCGCTGAACAGCCCGTCGAGGTCCTCGGTGTCGGCGAAGTCGTCGCGCAGGATCGTGGCGGCGTTGGTGTAGGCGACGACGTACTCGCGGAAGTCGCGCTCGTTGGTCAGGATGTGGTTGACGATCCCGCCGAGGAAGGCGATGTCACTGCCAGCCCTGATCGGCACGTGCACATCGGCCAGGGCGCTGGTCCGGGTGAAGCGGGGATCCACATGGATCACCGTGGCGCCGCGACGCTGCGCTTCCACCACCCACTGAAACCCCACCGGGTGAGCTTCGGCCATGTTCGAGCCCTGGATGACGATGACGTCGCTGTTGACCAGGTCCTGCTGGAAGGTGGTCGCGCCACCCCGACCGAACGACGTCCCCAGACCGGGGACGGTGGAGCTGTGTCAGATGCGGGCCTGGTTCTCGATCTGGATGGCGCCCAACGCCGTCCACAGCTTCTTGATCAGGTAGTTCTCCTCATTGTCCAACGTCGCGCCGCCGAGACTTGCCAGACCCATGGTGCGGCGAAGGGGATTGCCAGCCTCGTCCAGGTCCTGCCAGGTGTCGCGCCGCGTCGCCAGCACCCTGTCGGCGATCATGGCCATGGCCTCGTCCAGGGACAGCTCCTCCCATTCCGAGGCATGCGGGCGGCGGTAGCGCACGCGCTGCTCACGGTTGGGCCCGGTCACCAGCTGGTGGGTCGCCGACCCCTTGGGGCACAGCTTGCCTCGCGAGATCGGGCTGCCGGGGTCGCCCTCCACGGCGACGATCTCACCGTCGCGCACGAAGACCTGCTGGCCGCAGCCAACCGCGCAGTACGGGCAGACGGAGCCAACCACCTCGTCAGCGTCGGCGGTGCGGGCGCGCAGCTGCGCGGAACGAGGTGACTGGGCCGCACGGCCGCGGCCGAGGTGGTCGGCGGTGGTGAGCTGGCGGACGACCGGCCAGGCGGGCAACAGCTTGCGGATCACCGGCACCTCCTTGCCGGCTGCGTCCGCAGCACGACAGGGCGCAAGTCTTACCAGAGTCGCGCCAGCGTCGCGGGCGGTCGGGCCCGAGAGGCCCCAGGCGAGGCTCAGACGGTCGCCGCCGCCGGATGCAGCTGGCGGCCGGCGCCGCGGCCGGTCAGGACGGTGAAGCGTTCGCCGCAGTAGCAGTCCATCATCAGCTGGATGCCACGCGGGGTGTTTTGGAGGCTGTGCAGATGGGAGTAGGAGTACAGCTGTGTCACGTCGCAGACGGGGCAGTGTGCAGCAAGCATGAGAACCGCTCCTTGCAGCCGGGCAGGACATCCGCCAAACTGGCGGTGTAAGGGTCAATGTGTATTGCACCACTTACCGTAGCGCTGGTTTCGTAAGGAGTCAAGTGGATTTCAACCATTACAGCGACTGCACGGTCCGGCTCGCCGTGGACCTCGCCAACAGCGGTGCATCAGACGGCGAAGTGCACGACGTGGGCGAGCCGGAGGACGCCGGTCTGGAGACCGTTGGCGCGCTGCGCACGCTGCTGCACAAGCACGAGGTGAGCTCCGCGGGCACGATCGGTCGCCAGGAGCTGGCCGAGGTGCGGGCACTGCGGTCGAGGTTGCGGGCGGTCTGGCAGGCTGCCACCGCCGAGGAGGCCGCGAACCTCGTCAACGGCCTGCTGGCGGAGTCCCAGGCCCTGCCGCAGCTGACCGACCACGACGGCGACGCCTGGCACCTGCACTTCACACCGAGCGGCGCACCGCTGGCGATGCGACTGCAGGCTGAAGCCGGGATGGCCTTGGCGGGTGTGCTGCGTGATGACGGCTTCGCTCGCCTGCGGACCTGCGCCAGCGACACCTGCTCGGACGTCTTCGTCGACGCCTCGCGCAACCGATCGCGCCGTTACTGCGACCCTGACACCTGCGCCAACCGCGTCAACGTCGCCGCTCACCGGGCACGGCAACGGTCGGCGGACTAGCCAGCGCTCAAGTAGCCGGAGGCGGTAGCGCACCAAACCGCACGGGCGTCACGGCCCGGCGCGACGGGTAGACAGCCGCCATGTTCCTGTTCTTCTCGAACCGTCTCGGGTGTCTCGGGTCGCTGTTGGTCTCGGCGGTCATCACCGGCCTGCTGGTCGTGGCGTTGCAATCCTGTCGCTGACGAGCGTCGCGGGTCCTTGACCCGGGGGCGCCGAGCCTGGACGCTGGCGGTCACCCGTCGACGTGGAGGTGTGGTGGCTGATCCGGCTCCGCAAGCGGTTGGCGAGGAGTTCCCTCGCGTACCCGCCTACGCGTGGGCCTGGCTGCAGCGCTCGCGTCCCGTGGTGATCGAGGCCGCGCAACGCCTCACGGGAAGCGCCCCCGCCGCCGGGTTCGTGGAGGACCTTCGCCGTCGCTTCCCCGTCGACGCGTTCACCCGCGACGTCCTGATCGCCGTCATCGCCGACGTGGCCTTCGGCGGCCGGCTGCCAACTCGCCGTCCGGTCGGGGCGTCATGGGACCGGGGACTGACCTGGTGGGCGGCGGCCATCGCGGGGACGACGCCGCGCGAGTTCGAGGCCCGCGCGACGACGCCGGCAACGCAGCGTCGGTTGTTCGACACCGAGGCGATCCAAGCCGACGCCGCTGGGGAACCCGGCGACCCAACCCAGTCGGAACGAATCGTGTCGGTCGAGCGTCGCATGCTGGTGGGGGCGTTGCGTGAGCTGCTGACCGGCGCTGACGGCGACTCGGTACCGGCCTCGGCCGTACGCCACCTGCTGGCCACGCTGGAGTCTCCAGCGCAGGAGGCAACGCAGCGCCCCCGGCAGTAGCGTGGGGCGGTTCCCCCGCCAAAGGTCGCCACGCTGTCCAACCTCCAGCTTACGTTTTGCCCCGATCCGCGGATTCCCGCCGACGGGCGCCTCGTGGTCGCCGACCTGGTCGCCGAGCCGGTCGCCGACGCAGCTCTGCAGCGGCTCGGCCTGCCGCGGGGCCGGAACGCCAGCGTCCGCATGGCGGTGCTCGGCGCCTCGGGCGTCACGCTGCGGTCGGTGCCCGCCCGCTGCATCGACCTCGTTGATGGGCTACCCGCGCTGCTGGCGATACCGCTGCACGAAGCCCCGGCTTACCGCCGACCTCCCGACAGCGTGCGGGCGTGGGCGGTGGCCGCGCGGCTCGCGTTGCGGATCGTGGCGGGGCACCGGCTTGCGCCGACACTTCAACGATCGCCAGGCGAGCCCTTGCGCGCCGGCTGGTGCGCGCTGGTCGACGA
>JALZLF010000174.1 GCA_030858865.1 Actinomycetota bacterium
GTGACGCCGAAGCCCTCGACGTCGGCGAGCAGCGCGTCGTACCAGTCCCCCGCGGCGGCGTAGGCACCGTCGGAATCATGCTCGCGCGGCGTGTCGGCCATGCCGTCGGCGCGCGGGTAGGCGCCCAGCACCCTGACCGATGCGGCGTGGCGGTGCACACCGCGCAGGGCGCCAGCCACCCGCGCGTCGGTCAGATGACCGGCGCTGTCGATCACGATGCAGTACTCGCCCAGCGCCTGCTTGGTGGGCCGGGACTCGATCTTGGTCAGGTTGACGCCGCGCAGCGCGAACTCGTCCAGGATCCGCAGCAGCAGCCCCGGGCGATCCTCGCCGAAGAACACCACCAGCGAGGTCTTGTCGGCACCGGTTCGTGCCGCCATCGTGCGCCCCAGCACCAGGAAACGGGTCTGGTTGCCGGGATGGTCGTGGACGTCGCCGGCCAGGATCTCGAGGCCGAACCGCCGTGCCGCCGGTGCCGGCCCCAACGCCGCGACCGTGCCGTCGCCTTCGGCCACCTCACGGGCCGCCTCGGCGGTCGACGTCGCCGCCTGCTGCGCCACCCCCGGCAGGTGCCGGGCCAGCCACCGACGGCACTGGGCCAGGGCGTGCGGCTGGCTGCGCACGGCGGCGATGCGATCCAGGCTCACGCCCGGCCTGACCAGCAGGTTCATGACGATCGCCACGGTCACCTCACCGCGGATGCGCACGCCGGGCGGGCCGAACGCCAGCTCGTCGAGGGTCAGGTTCACCGAACCCTCGATGGAGTTCTCGATCGGCACCACCCCGAGATCGGCCTCGCCGTCGCGGACGGCGGCGAAGACGTCGGAGATGGTGGGTAGCGGCTCCCGCTCGGCCTCGCCAACAGCCAAGCGGGCCGCCTCGGAGGTGAACGTTCCGTCCGGGCCGAGAAAGGCGACCCGGCTCACGAAGCGCTGCGGACAGCCCGCGCTTTCGGGCGGCGGGTGCGCACCTCGTCCTCGCCTATGCCGGGACCGGTCAGCGCCTGGCTGATGGCGCGCACCTCCTCGTCGGACAGATCGCGCGCGCCGCCGTGGCGGACCCCTTTGGCGTAGGTGCGGCTTTCGCTGCGCCCGTTGATCGACGTGAGCACCAGCCCGTTCCCCCGCTCGTCGAGCAGTGCCGCCGAGAACGACATCCGCCCGCCCATGTCGTCGAAGGCGTCGTAGCGCACCACGTGCACGTGGCTGATCCCGCCGGCGACCAGCTTGCGCACCTGCTCGGAGTGGCGCTGCGCTCGGTGCACCTCCGCGCGCAGCGCCTCAACCTCGTCGACGTGGCGCGCCACCATGTCCAGCACGTCCTCGCGTGGCTTGCCCCGAGGTCCGGCGAGCGTCCGGTACGTGGCGCGCACCTGCCGCTGCCCGGCGATGGCCAGGACCGAGCACAGCACCGCAACGAGGGCCATGCCGATGGCGACGACGAGCAGGACAGCATTGGTTGCCGAGCCGAGTTCCACGCCGTATCCACCTGTTCGCAACACGCACCGGGCGATGCCGACAAGGGGAAGGGCGCCGCTCGCGCAGTCTAAGCCATGGATTCATGTTCTTGTGTCCTATCGCTTCGCTACATGAGGACAACGCGGCGCGGCCGGCCGCCGGTGAGCGCGCGTCCGGGCGGCGGTAGCCTGCCCG
The DNA here is from genome assembly GCA_030858865.1 of Actinomycetota bacterium. Lineage (GTDB taxonomy): Bacteria > Actinomycetota > Nitriliruptoria > Euzebyales > Egibacteraceae > JACCTL01. Next base: position 1,653 of record JALZLF010000174.1, read on the forward strand.
GTCATGCCCGACTCCGCCGACTTCGCCCGGCTGGATCACCGTCGCGCTGACCGCACCGGCGAGCCGGAGGTGGTCTACGGTGAGCACAAGTCCCCCGCCGAGGTGGCCGCGCTGCTGGCCGCGCTGCTGGCGGGCGGTTCCAACCCGGTCCTGGCCACCCGCTGCTCGCCGGCCCACGCCGCCGCGGCTCCCGAGGCGTCCTACGACCCGGCCACCAGCCTCCTGGTGGCTCGCCGGGCCGACCCCGTCGACCTCGGCACGGTCGTGATCGCCTGCGCGGGGACGTCGGACCTGCCGGTCGCTTCCGAGGCCGCCGGCACGCTGGACGCCTTCGGGATCGACACCGACCTCATCGCCGACGTCGGGGTCGCCGGCGTGCACCGCGTGCTCGCCGAGACCGACCGCCTGGCGGCAGCGCAGGTCTGCATCGTCGTCGCGGGCATGGAGGCGGCCCTGCCGACGGTGATCGCGGGTCTGGTCGCCTGCCCGGTCATCGGGGTGCCGACCTCGGTGGGCTACGGCGCCACCTTCCAGGGTTTGGCGGCGCTGCTGGGGATGCTGACCGCCTGCGCACCGGGGATCAGCGTGGTCAACATCGACAACGGCTTCGGCGCGGCCATGGTGGCCCGGCGCATCCTGCGGAGCCACCGGATGAGGGCGGGGGGATGAGGCAGGCGCACATCGACGCCTTCTCCGGCGCCAGCGGCGACATGCTGCTGGGCGCCGTGGTCGACGCCGGAGCCCGGCTGGCGGCCATCGAAGCCATGCTCGGCGGGCTCAACCTCAGCGGCTGGGCGATGGCCGCCGAGCCGGTGCAACGCGCGCAGCTCGCCGCCACCCGCGTGCGCGTCACCGCCGCCGACGACGGCAGCGTGGTGCGCACCTGGGCCAACGTCCGCCAGCTGCTGGCCGAGGCGGCGCTGCCGGAGCCGGTTCGCACCCGTGCCCTCGGCGCCTTCTTGCGACTGGCGAAAGCCGAGGCTCGGGTCCACCGCATGCCGGTGGAGCGGGTGCACTTCCACGAAGTCGGGGCGCTGGACGCCATCGTCGATGTCGTCGGCGCCTGTGCCGGCCTTCACCTGCTGGGCGTCCAACGGGTCAGCTGCTCGGTCGTCGCGTTGGGCACCGGAATGACCCGCGGGCAGCACGGCCTCCTGCCGGTGCCAGCCCCCGCGGTGCTCGAGCTGCTGCGCGGCGCGCCGACCATGGCCACCGACACACCGGCGGAGCTGTGCACCCCGACGGGGGCGGCGTTGCTCGCCGAGTTCACCGACGTGTGGGGCCCGCAGCCGCCGATGGTGGTCGAGCGGGTGGGCTACGGCGCCGGCGAGCGTGACCTGCAGCGCCCCAACGTGCTGCGGATGGTTCTGGGAGACCCCCTCGCCGGGAGCCCGACCGCCTTGCTGTTGACCACCACCGTGGACGATCTTCCTGGCGAGCTGGTGCCGCCGGTTCTCGACGCGCTGCGCTCGGCCGGCGCCGGTGACGCATGGGCCCGGCCGGTGATCATGAAGAAGGGTCGCCCCGGCGTTGAGATCGCCTGCATCGCCGACCCGTCGCGCTCGGCGGCGCTGCGCGAGGTGCTGTTCCGCCAGACGACCACCCTTGGCGTGCGCGGGCAGCTGGTCGACAAGTGGGTCCTGCAGCGCAGCTGGCTGCAGGTCGATGTCGCCGGGCAGGCCGTGCGCCTCAAGATCGGCCGTCTCGACGGCGAGGTGGTCAACGTCGCGCCGGAGTTCGACGACTGCGCGGCGGCGGCGGCGGCCACCGGCCTGCCGCTCAAGGAGGTCTATGCCAGGGCGCGCGCCGCCTGGCCGGGCGAGGACGACAGGGACAGGTGACCGGGGCGAGGCCTCAGATGCGCGGGCGCAGCCTGCTGAGCACAGGGCGCTTCGGTATGGCGGCGACGAAGGGTTCCAGCCCCGAAGCCAGCTCGTTGGGTGTCGGACGCTGCGCCGGGTCGATGCGCAGGCATGACCAGACCAGTTCCTCGAGGACGGTGGGGACACGCCGACCCATGGTTGGCAGCTCGGCGAGCCGGCGCTCGTAGCGTTCGGCGCCTTCGTCCTCGTCGCCGGACGGGAACGGCTTGATGCCGGTCAACGCGTTGTACA
>JALZLF010000006.1 GCA_030858865.1 Actinomycetota bacterium
CGCCAGCCACGACGGCCAACGCGGGCGCGAGCAGCCCGCTGCCCGACGCTTGGGTAGCAGGGTTCCGTGCGGTCTCGGTCGCGGTGCCGTCACCGTCGCCGCGCGAAAGGTCCAACGCGGTGCCAGATTGTGCCGGCACGGTGCGCGTCACCTCGGCGCGAAAGCCGGTGGACTCCACGGCCAGGCTCACCGCCGACCTGCCCGCCGCGGCGGGTTCATAGGCGACTTCGTACAGATTCGTGAGGTCGCGGGCGATGCGGTCGTAGACCGAAACCAGTTCCGCGGCCTGGGCCGCCACCAGCACCTCGCCCCCGGCCGCCTCGGCGAGCCCGTCCAGCGCCGCCCGGTTCCCCTCGGTCTGTTCGAACACCACCCCGTAGAAGGCCGCGCCGGCGGCAGCGAGGTCGTTCGCCGCCGACTGCACGCTCCGCCTGCTGGCGGGGTCCGGGTTGGCGGACACGGCCACGACCACCCTGCGGTTCTCGTCGTCCTCCCGCTGCAGGGTGGCCGCAGACCGAACCCCATCGCGCACCATGCGCTGCGGGCCCTCGGCGACCTCACCGACCTGGACGATCGCGGTTGCCGGAGCGGTCAGCTCGGCAGCGCCCGGAGTCTCCCCGCCGACGACTGCCACACGGGCCGTGTCGGGCAGCTGCAGCAGGAACTCCACCGCGGCGCCACGGATGGCCGACTGCGCCGACGGCTCGTCTTCGGGAAGGTCGAGCAGAAGAGCCACCTCGAGCCGGTTGGCGGGCACGCGTTGTGCCTCGTCGGGCTGGACCTGACCCTCCTCGACGACGCGGAAGGACGGAACCGCCCGGTCGCCTCGCGCTCCCGACGGGGGCCGCACGGCGGCCACCAGGGTGACGAGGTTCGGCCCTTGGCGGTCCACGCCGACCACGGCGACGCCCGGATCCGGCGTCTGAGCCGCGGCCGCGGGCAGAAAGCAGGGCAACGCCAGCAACGCCAGCAGGAGGGCCTGCCCGCCGCGGCTCAGCTGATGCACGGTCGCCCCGTCTGCGTCCCTGGGCTCTTGAGGTGTTCGCAGGCGACTCTATGACAGGCCGTATCCGCCGGCAGGACCGATCTCACACGGACCACTCAGAAGAAGCGCAGCTTGGCGGCCATCTCCGCGGTGAAGGCCATGATCACGGCGAGGTAGAAGTAGCCCGTGGCCGCCTGGATGGAGCGGCCGCCCTCGTGAGCCAGCTTCCACACGAATGGGGCGATCAGCGCGCAGATCGCCACGAAGCCCCCTGCCAGCAGCAAGGTGAAGCTGGGCACCGCCAGCAACGGCGACAGGCTCACCGCCTCCGGTGCTGGGTTGCGTCCCGACAGCAGCGCTCCCACGCCCGCGGCCACCACGCCGCCGGCGTACAGCCAGGCACTGCGCACCATGTGGGTGTTGGCCAGCCGCCGCTCCACCAGGTACCAGTGTCCCAGCAGCAGCCCGTACAACGTCGAACCGAGGAACAGCGCACCCATCACCAGCTCGGCCACCCCGAGCCCCACCGCCCGGCCGCGCACGGCGGCGAAGAGCAGCAGGGCAACTCCGCCCGCGGCGGTGGCGGCAAGCCCGGCGACGCGCGAGGCGGCCTCCTGACGAAACGCCAGCAGCAGCTGCCACACCACGGCCAGCACCGTGAACGCCGCCAGCGCCGTCACCGCACGATCGGTCGCGGGCGTCGCGCCGGCCTCCGCTCGCGTGATCGCCCACGCGCCGGCCGCGCACAGCGTGATGGTCGTGCCGGTCAGCAGGAAGAAACCCCGCCGGACCGCTCCCCACACGCCGCTGGCCCACAGCAGCGCAGCCCCGCCGGCGGCGGTCTCCAGCAAGATGATCGCCATGACCCCGGTGGCTCCCGACATGGTCAGCTGCTGCGTGCCTGCAGCAGGCGGACCAGCGTGCGCACACCCATGCCGGTCGCGCCCTTGGCGTTGTACCAGCCGTCGCCCTCCTCGCTGAAGGCGGGGCCGGCGATGTCCAGGTGCGCCCATGGGGTCTGGCCGACGAAGTTGCGCAGGTACAACCCGCCGATGAGGGTGCCCGCCTGCATCGGCTTGCCGATGTTCTTCAAGTCCGCCACCTCGCTGCGGAGGTGGTCGGCATACTCGTCGGGCAGTGGCAGCTGCCAGACCTGCTCCCCCGCAGTCTCGGCAGCGGCACGGACCTCAGCGATCAACGCCTCGTCGTTGCCCATCAGGCCGGCGATCTTGTAGCCGAGTGAGACGATCTGCGCACCCGTGAGGGTCGCGATGTCGATCATCGCGTCCGGTCCCGACTCCGCGCCGTAGGCCAGCGCGTCGGCCAGGACCAGCCGTCCCTCGGCGTCGGTGTTCATTACCTCCACGGTCTTGCCGCCGCGGTGGGTCAGCACGTCGGACACGCGGATCGCCTCTCCTGACGGCATGTTCTCCGCGAGCGCCAGCAAGCCGGTCACCTTGACGGTGACGCCCAGCTCGGCCAGGGCCGACATCGCACCGACCACCGCCGCCGCGCCGCTCATGTCCGACTTCATGGTGGTCATCGACGCCGACGGCTTCAGCGACAGCCCGCCGGAGTCGAAGGTGATGCCCTTGCCGACCAGGACCACATGGCCAAGGGACGAGCCGGCAGCCGACGACGGCTGGTAGGTCAGCTCAACCAGCCGAGGCGGCTCGCTGGAGCCTTGGCCCACGCCGAGGATGCCGCCGAATCCACCCTCGGCCAGCGCCGCCTCGTCGTGGATCTTGACCGACAGACCGACCTCGCCGGCGAGTGTGGCGATCCGGTCGGCGAGTGCCGGCGGCCGCTTGTCAAGGGGTGGAGTGTTGACCAGGTCGCGCGTGAGGCAGGTTGCCCGAACCAGAACGTCGCCGCGCCGGATGCCGGCGGACACGTCGTCGGCCTCCAAGCCCTCGCCGGCCAGCAGCTTGATCTGGCGCAAGGACGGGACGTCGGTGGGCTTGGATCGGTAGGTCGTGAAGGCATAGGAGCCGAGCCCAGCGCCCTCGGTGACCGCCTCGGCGCGGGTGGCCGCGTCGCAGTGAGCCGGCAGATCGCCGGGAACCACGACGGCCAGAGCTGCGTCCTTGGTGGCGTTGCGGGCAGCCGCCCCAGCCGCACGGCGCAGCGTCTCGGTGGTCACGTCCTGCGCCTTGCCGAGCCCGACGACGAGCAGCAGCGGCGCGCGCGCGGACCCTCGGGTCGGGATGCGCGCCACCTTGCCCAGCTCGCCCTCAAAGCCGATGCCCGACAGCTCCTCGGCCAGGTCGACTCCCAGCGCCGTGCCAACCGCGGCGGCGTCGCGCCCCGGCCGCGCGCGCCGGTCGTCGCCCGTGGCGAAGACGGCGAGGACGTCGGCGACCACCTCGGTTGGCGCCTCCTGGGCGAAGGACAGCTCGGGCACAGATGCTCCTGATCTCGGGGTTGGCGGGCGAGTTTAGCCGCGCGGCTAGCACTGGCTCCCCGGGCCGCAACGCAGCCGGCGGCCCTACACTGCCGCAGCCAGTCTTGACGCAGCGAAGCGGTAGGACACCACAAATGCAGCCGTTCGAGCCGGTCGCCGTCGACCTTCGCGATTACGTCGACTTCGACCTCGCCGAAGCGGTCGGCCGGCGCGTGTTCACCACGGACGTCGTTGCCGTCGACTTGGTGTGCCTTGAGCCCGGCCAGCAGATCGACGCGCGCACCCTTGCCGGCGCCGACGCGATCTACACGGTTCTCGGCGGGCGCGCCTGGGTGGTCACCGACGAGGCCGAGGTGACGCTGGAACCACTGCAGGCGGTGGTCGTCCCCGCCGGCATCCCCCACGGCGTGCGCAACGACGGGGCCGACCCGCTGATCCTGCAGCTGGTCGTCAGCCCGCCCGACGAGCTGCCCGACTCCGTCGAAGGTCCGGCGGCGCAGGCCGCTGATCTCGGCGCACAGAACCCGCCACCACCAGCCGGCCTGCGCGACCGGCTGCGGCGCACGTTGGGCGGGGGGTCCTGAGCGCTGCCTGAGCGCGCATCGGTAAGATCGTTGGCACGCCGGGGGAGCCCGCCCTGCGCAGGGCGACGGGCTGAGAGTGTGGCACCAGGCCGCAGACCCCATGAACCTGATCCGGTTGAGACCGGCGGAGGGAGCGCGTCATGGTCAGCGGTGGTCTGAGCCTTCTCGTCATCGGCATCACCCTTGTCGTCTTCGTCGTCGTGGGTGTGCGCGCACACCGGCGCGGTGCCGACGTCGAGGACTACATCGTCGCTCGCAACAGTTCGAACACACTGACGCTGGGGCTGTCGTTCATGGCCGCCGGGATGGGCGCGTGGGTGCTGTTCGCCCCGCCCGAGGTCGGTGCGACCGTCGGTGCCGTGGCCGTCGGCGGCTACGCGGTCGGTTCGGCCGCTCCGCTGGCGGTGTTCGGCCTGATCGGCCCGAGGGTCCGGCGCGTGGTGCCCACCGGCCACAGCTTCGCGGAGTTCCTGCGCCTGCGCTTCGGCCGGGCCTTCCACGCCTACGTGGTCAGCGTGTCCATCCTGTACATGCTGTTCTTTGTGATGGCCGAGCTGACGGCGATCGGCGCCGTGATGGGGTTGCTGTCGGGCAGCGACCCGAGGATCGTCGTCGTGGCCGTTGCGGTGGCGACCCTGGCCTACACCGCCTACGGAGGGCTGCGAGCGTCCCTTCGCACTGATCGTTTCCAGGCGTGGATCCTGCTCGGCCTGCTGGCCTTGTGCTGTGTCGCGATGCTGGCCCTTGCCCCTGACGTGCAGCCCGTCGCCGCTGCCGGCACGGCCTCTCGTCCCAACGGCTGGCCCGTCGCGGTCACCCTGGTCATCGCCGTGACGGCGGCCAATCTGTTCCACCAGGGCTACTGGCAACGGGTCTGGGCCGCCCGCAACGACCGCACGCTGGGTCGTGGAGTGGTGCTGGGCGTGGTGACGACGGTGCCGATCGTGGCCGTGCTCGGGTACCTGGGGATCGCCGCCACCGCTCGCGGCGTGGTGCTGGGTAGCCCGCCGGTGCCGTTCTTCGCGCTGCTGGGCGGCGGCCCGACCTGGCTTGGCGTCGTCGTGCTGGTCCTGGCGATCTCCCTGGTGGCGTCGTCGGTTGACACGCTTGAAAGCGGGCTCGCCTCGCTCGTCACCGCCGAGCGACCGTCGACGACGCTGCCGCAGGCGCGGATGGTCACCGTCGCGCTGATGGTGCCCGCGGTGGTCGTGGCGGTGCGGGGCTACTCGGTGCTGCAGCTGTTCCTCATCGCCGATCTGCTCTGCGCCGCGACGGTGGTGCCGGCCTTGCTGTCGCTGTGGTCGCGGGCCACCAGCACGGCCGCGCTGTCCGGCGCGGCCACCGGACTGGTCGGCGCGTGCGCAGCCGCCGCGCTGACCGAGGCAGGCTTGGCCTCGGTGACGTTTCCTGGAGGGGTGCCCGGCCTGCCGCCGTTCGCGGGCGCGCTGATCGCCTCGGCGGCGGTGTCGGTGACCATGTCGCTGGCGTCGCGCCGCAGAACCGACATCGAGGCCCTCGGCGCGGCGGTGCCAGCGCTGCGCGGTTAGCGTCCGGAGGGTCGGTCCCGAGTTTCGTGTCGGCCGAACTTTCACCATGCGCTACTGTTCTCAAAGACGGGCGGGGGGGGTGGCACCACTTCGAAGCGGGGGGAATGCACCCTGGCCTCAGGGCCAGGCATCGACGATCATGGATGGTGCGGGCCCAGATCTGGGACGGGCAGCGACGGGCAGGGGCAGCGGCGATGCCACAGTTATCGATAAGCGTTTTCCTGGCGGACGACAACCTCATCGTCCGTGAGGGCGTGCGCGCCCTGCTGTCGCTGGAGGACGACATCGAAGTCGTCGGCGTCGCCGCGGACTACGACGGGTTGGTGGAGGCTGCCGAGCGCGCCGCCCCCCAGGTGCTCGTCACCGACATCCGCATGCCGCCGACGTTCCAGCGCGAAGGCATCGAAGCCGCCAAGGAGCTGCGCAAGCGCCACCCCGGCACGGGAGTCGTGATTCTGTCGCAGTACGACGATCCCGAGTACGCCATCTCGCTGCTGTCCGAGGGTGCGGCGGGCTACGCCTACCTGCTCAAGGACCGGGTGGCCGAGGGCGACCAGCTGGCGCGGGCCATCCGGGAGGTGGCAACCGGCGGGTCGATGCTCGACCCCAAGATCGTCGAGGCGCTGGTGCGTCCCGTCACCACCGAGGACAACCTCGCGCTGGCGCCGGCCGACGAGGATCTGCTGCGCCTGGTGGCCGAGGGCAAGCCGATCAAGGCGATCGCCGTGGTACGACAGACCACGGCCGCGGACGTCGCCGACTCCATCGAGCGGCTCTTCTTGACGCTGGCACAGGGCCTGAGCAGCGGTACAACCGGATGCCTCGAGCGGCTCAAGATGCTGCACCAGGCGATCGTCCAGCGCGAGGAGCAGGGCGAGAGCCTCAGCCGCCTGCTTCCGGGCGGGATCGCTGAGAAGCTGCGCGCCGAGGGCCGGCGGATCGGGGAGACCGAGACGCTGCAGGTCACCGTGTTGATGTCGGACATCCGCGGATACTCGACGATCGCCGAGCGCACGTCGCCGAGCCTGCTCGCGCGCCAGCTCGGTGAGCACCGCGCGGAGATGAACCGGGCGATCCTGGCCGAGGGCGGAACGGTGATGCAGTTCGTCGGTGACGCCGTCATGGGTGTGTTCGGCGCTCCCGTCGCGCAGCAGCAGCACGCGGACCATGCCGTTGCCGCGGCCGAAGCCATGCACTCCGCGCAGGACCGGGTGAACCATCGCTGGACCGCCGACCAGCTGGAGCCGTTCGACCTCGGCATCGGACTGTCCACCGGGGAAGTCGCCGCCGCACTTCTCGGCTCCGAAGAGCGGCTGGAGTACTCCTTGGTCGGCGACACCGTCAACCTGTCGCAGCGCATCCAGCAATGGGCGGAGCCGGGCCAGACCGTGGTCAGCGAGCCGACGTACCGGGCCCTGACGGTGGTGGTGCCCGCGCAAGCATTGGAGCCGCGCCTGGTCAAGGGGCGCCAGAGTCCGGTCGCGGCGTACCTCGTCGTGCCGGTGAACCGGCCGCTTGCGGCCACAGGGGGATGACCATGCG